>CAZKSK010000231.1:0-4140 GCA_964555225.1 uncultured Bacteroides sp. | reverse complement strand
AATTCACCTTAAACTATTGGGGAATGTATCGGGATTTAGGTAATTTATGGAATGATAGAACAGAAAACTTTTTATTCGAAGATGGAAGTCGGTTTACGCGAATTTCCGATGGAATACCTTCACCGATGACTGAAAATCACCATTATCTAACGTTGGGTTACAGCTATCAAGAGCCTAATAAATGGAGTCTTATTGTCAGATTGAGAGGAAATTTGAATAAGAGTAAGTCAAAAGAAATGAGTAGTCTTTATCCGGTTAATGATCCGACTGATAATGTCAGTATGGTTAATGATACCAAGGATCGTTATACACGTCCGTCTCTAGATATTTATTTTCAACGGGATTTTAAAAATAAACAAACCTTAATAATGAATTTGGTCGGGACTTACATAGATAGTGATGTTCATCGTTATTATACTGAAAGTAAAGATGAGCAAACTCTTACTGATATTCGATCGAAAACGATAGGTAATAAATATTCTTTGATTGGACAGGCTGTTTACGAAAAGGGATTCAAAAGTGGAAAATTGAGTTTAGGTACAAATTTTAATTATGCATATACTGATAATCTATATACCGGTACAGTAAATACAACAACTCGTATGCATGATTTTTATGATATGTTTTATGTTGAATATAGTGGAAAAATAGGTAAGAAGATGAATTATAAATTAGGTCTGAGTAATATTTATGGCGGTTATTCACAAGGAGATAACAGTTATTCTAAATTTGTATTATCACCCGATTTTCGTATCGGATATACAATTAATGATTATTCGTCTTTAAGGTTACGGAGTAGAATTAATTATAATACACCGGATTTATCTGATTTAAGTGACGTTGAGCAGATAATTGATTCTCTGCAGATCCGTCGGGGAAATCCTAATTTGAAGGAAACACGTTATTTCAGTACGACACTTAATTATGAATATAGAAAAGGACTTTTTTATGGAAACTTCAATATGTTATATCAATATCAATATCATCCGATGATGGAAGAAACTTATAGAGAAGGGAATAAATTTATTCTTACGACTCTAAATCAACCAAGTTGGCAAAAAGTTAATCCTGAAATAGAGTTAAAGGTTGGTCCGATCAAAGATATTTTAAGTATATCCTTGACAAGTGGAATGAATTATTTTGACAGTAAAGGAGTAGATTATCATCATTATTATACGAATTGGTATTATCGAGCAGAATTGACAGCCATGTACAAGAAATTTACGCTAATGTTTCAAATGCAGAATCACAAAAATAATTTTTATGGAGAGACCTTGTCATGGGGGGAGAGTTATCATATTATGATGGTAAATTATAAGATTAAACCCGATATGAATATAGGAATTATGGCTTTGGATCCTTTTATTAGTAATTATCGTCGACCAACTGATAATCGTAATCAATATGCGTCTTCTAATCGGTGTATGTATATGGAAAAAGGGATGAGAGTAATTTGTGCTACTTTTAGTTGGAACCTTAGTTTTGGAAGGAAATACAAGAGTGTAGAACAACGTCTAGATAATGAAGATACAAAAAGTGGAACATTGAAAGGAAGTCGATAAATGAATTAAATAAACGGTGCAGCAGATATGATTAAGATGATATAAAAAAGAAGGAATGACTTACCCTCTGGTAGCATTCCTTCTTCACTTGATGTTGAGATAACATTACATTAACCTAAAAATGTAATTTTCTGGCAACCCGGATTTTCTTGTATCAGGTTATTCTTTTATATTTCTTATGCCTAGATTAGCGAACCTCTTTCCGAGTTAAAATCCGCAACTGCGATAAATTATGCCAATAACAAATTGCAATTGCGTTTTGTTATGCGCACATGTATCTTTTGACAAATTTGTTTTTAAAGTGGATTTGTCATTAATGACAAATCCACTTTTGAATTATATTAAAAATCAATCTATTGGTCTATTTTTATGAAATATTAGACCTTTTTTTATTTATATGCCTCATTCTGATCACAGAGTGGGTTCTTGATAAGTTCATCAGCAGGAATAGGCATATCCATCTTTAAATCGTTATAGTCATAATCACGGTTTGTCCAAGGAGTATCAGCCATTGCACTATTTGGAGTGCTCCGCTTTGGATAGTTATGAAGTATATGGTCAGCCATGTAACCTGATCTTTGCATATCTGGGCGTAAACACCACTCACAGTTAAATTCTTTACGACGCTCCTCGTTAACCGCAACTTTCCAAACAGGAGAAGAATAACCTTTCTCAGCCTTCAATGCCGTGTAGTATTGTTGGGCATCCGGAACTGTAGAAACCGTACTTCCAAATGGAATTGGATACTCTGTTCTTTGAACAGCTTCAGGACGTTCTATCCACTTGGCAAAACTATTATAATATGGAAGGAACTTATCAGTCAATTCTTTCTCATGACCGTCTTCCAATTTACCGAATGCACGGTTACGAAGATCATTGATCTGTTTCCACGCTTCAGCATCGTTCGCACCATAAAGAATGAAACGGCATTCTGCATAATCGAGCATTACGTTAGGCAGACGTTTCCAATAGATAGGAGTCGGACTCCAATGACCATCACCCCATGATTTGTAGTCGGCACTGGCAGTACGCCACAGTTTAGCACTCCAGATAGCGGGTGCATACTCTCCATTATAGAAATGGAATTGCTCGGTGACAGGGTCAACCGATGAAGAACCTTTACCTTCTCCGATAACTTCTTGCAAGTATGGATTTACTCCATATACAGCCTTATCATACCAACCATCATACTTAGGATCATAAGCCGGGTTATTCGGATCAATCTGTGGAACAGCACCTGTGTAACCAGAACCTTCACGACGTTTGTCTCCCTTTTCATAAGAAGACCACCATTCCCAAGAGAGGTAAAGTGAACCCCAACCGCCATTCTTTGGACATGCAGTGTACCACTTCAACATTAACTTAGATGTAAGATCACCCCATTTACCCCAATTTGTGCCTTCGTCTAGTTGCTCAACCCAGATAGCTTCTTTGTTCCATGCAGATGCTGGGTCCCAATTTGTGGTGAACGACCGACTCAATTCGTATGTATGGCTGTCGAGAACCTGTTTGAGACATTTTTCAGCTTCTTGATAGCAAGTCTTGGCAGTAGCTTCATCCTGAGTCTGCCCATTTGCACCTGTTGTCAGTCGATATGCTTTCCACATATAAGCGTCTGCAAGGTATGTTAGAGCCATACCTTTTGTAGCTCGGCCATACTGTCCATCCATGGGTTGCCAATCGAGTTCGTCTGCCGCAGCCTTGAAGTCTTCAATAATAAAATCCCACATTTGAGTATAAGTCTCAGCACGTGCTTTTTGTGGAGTGTTAATATAGTTTTCGCCGGTACTCAACATAGGTACACGACCGAAAGTAGTAGCCAACCAATGAAAGAAGAAACCTCGAAGAGCACGACCCTGACCGTCAAGTTTAGCTTTTACAGAGGGAGTTAATTTCTCTGATTTTCCCAATCCGTCAAGGTAGTCATTAGCACGGCAAATACCTGCATATACATGCTTCCAACCATTGTTCAACTCAGGAGATGAAGCATTCCAATTTTGAACATTCCAATCCTTATCCCAAAGCGTAGCTTGGGTATCGACTGTCGGATGACTGCCTGTGAATAGGTTTGGTTTGAAGCCCCAGTCTCCATCATAGGAATCATTTGGATACATCATATCATAAACGCCATTCAGACCCGTTTTGGCGTTGTTGTCATTTTCGTACATCGCACTTTTTTCGATGACATCGTACTGGTCTACGTCCAGGAACTTTTCATTATCGCAAGATGAAAGGCCGAAAGTCATCAAACCAGCGACAGCAGTTCCGAAAATTAAATATCTATTTTTCATATTGATAATCAAATTTTATTATTTTCTTTATAACTCTTATTTAGAAGGTAATGTTGACACCACCCATAAATGTACGAGGCATTGGATAACGACCCGTGTCAAGACCTGTATAGAGTACAGATCCCTGACCAACTTCAGGATCACCGTATTTCTTATAACCGGAGAAGACTGCAAGGTTACTAACGCCGACGTAAACGCGTGCTTTCTGTATAGAGAGTTTATTAGAAATTTCTTTTGGAAGTGTATAACCGACCTGAATATTGCTGATACGGAAGAAATCACCATTC
>CAZKSK010000230.1:0-4155 GCA_964555225.1 uncultured Bacteroides sp. | reverse complement strand
TGACAAGAATGCTTCCCAAGATGAAGTCAAAAAAGCCTTCCGTCGTCTTGCGCGTAAATATCATCCGGATTTAAATCCGAATAATCCTTCTGCAAAAGATAGATTCCAGGAAATAAATGAAGCAAATGAGGTGTTAAGTGATCCGGAAAAACGCAAAAAATATGATGATTATGGAGAAAATTGGAAACATGCTGATGAGATTAAAGCGCAACAGGAACAATATAAAAGGCAATACGAAAATACGGGAGGAACTGAAAATTTTGATTTTGGTAGTTTTAAAACAAATGATTTTAATAGTGAAAATCCCAATGGCTTTTCCGATTTTTTTGAACAATTGTTTGGAAAAAGGAAACATAATCATTTTTATTCCAACTATAAGGGACAGGATTACCAATCGGAAATACATCTCACCCTTCGTGAAGCTGCTGAAACTCATAAACAATTATTAAATATCAACGGAAAAAATATACGAATAACAATTCCAGCGGGTGTAACCAACGGCCAAATTATTAAATTAAAAGGTTATGGTGCTCCCAGTATAAATGACGGACCAGCAGGAGACTTATATATTACATTTATCATTGAAGAGGATTCCATATTTAAACGGAAAGAAAACGACTTATATGCAACTGTTCCACTAGATATATATACAGCAATACTTGGTGGTGAAATCACAGTCATGACATTAAATGGTAAAGTCAAACTAAAAATAAAACAAGGAACCCAGAATGGAACAATGGTAAAATTACAGGGAAAAGGATTTCCTGTTTATAAAGAAGAAGGACACTTCGGGAACTTAATATTAACATACTCTATCCAGATTCCTACAAATCTGACTGAAAAACAAAAAAAACTGTTCAGAGAAATACAACAAAGTAGATAATCATTTAACTTTATATGAATATGAAACGTGACGATTTAATAATTGTAAAAGAATACTGTAGCCACAGTAATATTGAATCTTACTTTATTAATATGCTGGAAAATGACGGGCTCATTACTCTTGAACATGAGGGAAATGAAAAATATCTACCTTTCTCTGAATTGGATAATGTAGAAAGATTTGCTCGGCTATACTACGATTTACGCATCAATATAGAAGGATTGGAAGCTATTGATCATTTACTTGAACAGATAAATAAACTTCAAAAAGAAATCAAAATAATGAAAAATGATCTACAGTTTTATAAAAACTTGTAATAAAAAGGCGTTATCTTTGCAAATGATGATTAAAGCAAAAAATGAATAATAAAAAATTTTATTGGTTTGTATTTAGTAACGAACAACTCCTTATTAAAAAAGAGGATAATGAATATACAGTACCTTATCAGGAAAATAGTCCTACATCTCTTGCAGAATGGACCCACGTACATGAACTGACCTATACTGATGGTGAAATTTTTAAATGTTATGCTGTTGATTATCCATTAACTAACTTAGCTGAAGGATATGAAACAAGTGCTCTTCGACCTTTATTTCTTCTACTTCCACGCCGCCTTTATCAAATGGCAGGAAAAGGAGCTGAAATATTATATTGGGATCAAAATAGTAAATATTGTCCAGTATGCGGTATGCCTATGAAATTTCATACCCCCATAAGTAAACGTTGTACAGGATGTGGTAAAGAAACATGGCCATCTGTCGCTACGGCCATTATTGTCCGTATTAGCAAGGGAAACCAAATATTAATGGTACACGCTCGTAATTTTAGAGGTGATTTTTTTGGTTTGGTAGCAGGTTTCGTAGAAACCGGAGAAACATTAGAAGAATGTGTTCACAGAGAAGTATGGGAAGAGACAGGTCTCCGTATCAAAGATATAAAATACTTCGGAAGCCAATCTTGGCCTTACCCTTGTGGTTTAATGGTAGGCTTTACAGCCCAATATGATAGTGGGGAAATAAAACTCCAAAATAGTGAATTAAGTGCAGGTGCCTTTTTCTCAAAAGAAAATCTTCCACAGATCCCAGGTAAGGCCAGCCTTGCCAGAACACTTATTGACGATTGGTTAAATCAAGAATAGAAAGAGCCGTTATAAATCTAATCATTTAAAAACGGCTCCTTTTATATATAATTTACAAATTCAATGATTTTTTCATTCCTTCTATCCTTTCCATAGCTTTTGCATTTGCATTGGTATAGCATTTTGGACATTCCATTTCACCTTTTACCTCAAAATAGAATTTAATCTTAGGTTCCGTGCCTGAAGGACGAACGGATACTTTAATTCCATCTTCTGTAAACCATTGCAAAACATTACTTGATTCAGGCATATCCAGATCGACAATATGACCGTCTTTTACCATTTTCAGTGTTTTGAAATCCTTGACAATTACAACTTTTGAACCATCAAGTTGTTTCGGAGGATTTTTACGAAAATTATCCATCATAGATTTGATTTCATCAGCTCCAGACTTACCTGGTTTTACAACATTTATCGTATATTCTTTAGAAAATCCATATTCTAAATAAATACCCATCAAAACATCATACAAAGTCTTTCCTTGATCCTTTGCCCATGCACATATTTCAGCTAATAAAGAACATGCGGATACAGCATCCTTATCACGAACAAAATCTTCAGCCAAAAAGCCATAACTTTCTTCACCACCACCAATATACTGTTTTTTTCCTTCATTTAAACGAATTTCACGTGCAATCCATTTAAAGCCGGTATAACAGTCAAACATTTCAATGCCATTTTTTTCAGCAACAGATTTAATCAACTCTGTAGTTACAATAGTTTTAACGATAAATTCCTTGCCATTCATCTTACCCATTGCCTTTCTATTTGTAATTATATAATAAAGAAAAAGCAAACAAGTTTGATTACCATTAATAAGAATCCATTCTCCCTTATCATTCTTACAAGCCATTCCAACTCTGTCTGCATCGGGATCTGATGCCATTACTATATCTGCATCAATTTTTTTAGCAAGATTAAGAGCCAAAGTAAGAGCTTCTGCATTTTCGGGATTGGGAGAAACTACAGTAGGGAAATCACCACTCCTGACCATTTGTTCGGAAACACAATGAACATTTTCAAATCCCCAAATCTTCAACGAACGTGGGATAAGCATCATTCCAGTACCATGAATCGGCGTATACACAATTTTCAAATCTTTCTGGTGTTGGATTGCCTCAGGATCAATGGACAATGTTTTCACCTTTTCAAGATAAGCCTTGTCTATTTCTTCTCCAATACTTTGAATCAAAGCAGAATTACCTTCAAACTTAATATCATCAGCAGATATAATTTTATTTACTTCATCAATGATTCCTTTATCATGAGGAGCAAGAACCTGAGCTCCATCATCCCAGTAAGCCTTGTATCCATTATACTCTTTTGGATTATGAGAAGCAGTAAGAATAATACCGCTCTGACATCCTAAATAGCGAATGGCAAAAGAAATTTCAGGAGTAGGTCGCATATCATCAAACAAATAAACCTTTATTCCATTAGCTGAAAATATATTAGCCGAAATCTCAGCAAATTTGCGGCTATTATTACGGCAATCATGCCCTATCACAACTGAGATCTGCTTTAATTCTTTAAAATTTTCATTCAAATAATTAGAAAGTCCCTGAGTTGCGGCCCCAACCGTATAAATATTCATCCGATTACTTCCTGCTCCCATAATGCCACGTAACCCACCTGTACCAAATTCCAAATCTTTATAAAAAGCTTCAATAAGATCAGTTTTATCTGGATTATTCAACATTTTCCTCACCTCGGCCTGAGTCTCTGCATCGTAAGCAGGGAGTAACCATTTTTGGGCTTTTTCTGTAACCTGTCTGATTAATTCTTTATTTTCCATAACTTTATTTTTAATTGTAAAGACTCAATATATTGCTACAAATTTACAATAATAATTATAAAATTCTACTTTTAAGTCTGTTTTATTTTATCTCTTTTTCTATGTAACGATCACCAGTTTGTTTCAGAATTTCACGCTGAAATTTTACTGGATATCCGGGACGAATAACTGGTGGACATAATCCGGTCTCAGAATATTGCATTTTTCCATCCTTTTCACGTTTAATCACAAGATCATTATATTTTACAACTAAATATTCACCTAAATGTTTCCATTCATTAAAAGTATTCATAGCTGTTTCATTCGTATAATTAGTTAAAAATGTCTGAACTTGATCAG
>CAZKSK010000229.1:0-4156 GCA_964555225.1 uncultured Bacteroides sp. | reverse complement strand
TAATTAAACCGGCTACCTGATGCCCTAATTTTTCACCCATTTCTTCAACCAGTTCGATGCAGAATACGTCTTCTTTCTTAATAGCTTCGATAAAATCGTTAAGAGTGAGATCGTCGATAGACTTATTTTGGTTTAGAAGTTGGGAACTTTCTCCCTTATTGAGTCTTTCACGCAGTTTCCGGAACAAGGCAGACCCGGAAACTTCCGTCTCTACACAACCCCTTTTTCCGCAATGACAAAGCACATCGTTTTCATAAGCACAGATATGACCGAATTCTCCTGAAAAACCGGATTTGCCATAATACAGTTTTCCGTCAATAATGATTCCCATGCTGATGCCCCAGTTCACATTAATAAAAATGATGTCTTTTTCATTTTTTACCACTCCTTTTGTAAATTCACCGTAAGTCATAGCACGGGTATCGTTTTCTATTGTTACATGGATACCTATTTTGCGGCTTAACTTTTCGGCAACAGGTTGGTTGTCGAAGAATAATAAACTGTAACTGAATCCCGTTTTAGGGTTGACATGACCTGCCAGATTCACATTGATATTAAGAATCTTATCCACATCAATTTTTGTTTGATAAATAAAATTTTTAATACCGTCACAGAGTTCCTCCAGACTTTCGGGCGTATTTTTAATAACAAGGGGTACATCCATATCCAGATGAATGATATCACCTTTAAAATTCATTAAGCCCATGTTAACGCCGAATCTATTCACTTCGACGCCCACAAAATAACAAGAATCTGCTTTGAGTTCATATAGATTAGGGTGTCGTCCTCCTGAAGTTTCGAGTTTACCGTTTTGGCAGACATATTTCTCATTACACATATCATCAATGAACTTGGTAACTGTAGGAATGCTTAAATTTAGTTCTCGTGCAATATCTGTAATGGTAGCGGAATTATTATGCATGAAATAATTGATAATATTTTTTTTCATGATAGCGCGTCTAGTTCCGCTTTCTATCTCTTGGAGCAACAGTTTCCCCATAGTATTCTCATTTTAATTAATTATGCAACAAATGTAGTGATTTTTCCTTTATATTATACCATTTATGGAAAAGAAGTTTTACTAATCTGTTTTTTTTAGTCTAATAATTTAAAGTAAATATTAAATAACCGTTGAATTAATAAAAAAATTAATTTAAATGAGATACATCTAATAAAATATTTATATATTTGCATGTCGCTGTGAAAACGATTAAACAGATAAAATATTATGAGAGTCATTATTGAACCTGATTATGAGAAAGTATCTTCCTGGGCTGCAAATTATGTTGCAAGAAAGATAAATGAAGCAAAACCTACAGTTGAAAAACCGATTGTTTTAGGTCTGCCTACCGGCTCGACTCCTTTGGGAACTTACCGGAAATTAATTGAATTATACCAAAATCATAAGGTTTCTTTTAAAAATGTAGTAACCTTTAATATGGATGAATATGTGGGCTTACCGGAAGAACATCCGGAAAGCTATCATTCTTTTATGTGGAATAACTTTTTTAAACATATTGACATTTCCGAAAAAAATGTACATATTCTTAATGGAAATGCAAAAGATCTGGTAATGGAATGTAATCATTATGAAGAGGCGATTCGGGAAGCCGGTGGTATAGATTTGTTTTTGGGTGGTATCGGACCGGATGGTCATATTGCATTTAATGAGCCCGGTTCATCCCTGTCTTCTCGTACAAGAGTGAAAACACTTACGACAGATACGATTATTGCCAATTCGAGATTTTTTGATAATGATTTAAATAAGGTTCCTAAAACTGCTCTTACGGTGGGTGTGGCTACAGTGATGTCGGCTCGTGAAGTGATGATACTTTGCAGTGGATATAATAAGGCTCTGGCTTTACAGCAAACCATAGAAGGGGCCGTATCTCAGCAATGGACGGTAACCGCCTTACAGCAACATCCTCACGGAATTATTGTTTGTGACGAATTGGCAACGTCTGAATTGAAAGTGAAAACTTATAAATATTTTAAGGATATAGAAAAAGATCAATTATAATTATGTTAAGAACGAATTTAAGTTCTCAGATATCTCTGAACAGAGTATCACCTAAATATTATAAACCTCGGAATGCTGTGGAAGCTTCAGAGTTGACTCGTATGGAAAAGATTCATACGGATATCTTTGAAACAATGGAAGAAGGTTGCCATAGGGTTGCTGAACAAATAGCACAGAGCATTCAGCAAAAACAACGTGAAGGACAGTTTTGTGTGATAGCTATTGGTGCAGGAACTTCTTTACGCCCGCTTTATAGCGAATTGGTTCGTAAACACAAAGAGGAAAAACTAAGTTTCAGAAATGTGATTGTATTCAATCTTTATGAATATTATCCGTTAGTCAATGAATACAGTAGCATGGGGCAACTTCGTGAACTCTTTTTGAATGATGTAGATATCGATAAACAGAATATATTTACTCCCGACGGGACAATTCCTCAGGAAGCCGTATTGGAACATTGTCGTCTCTACGAGCGTCGTATTCATACTTATGGGGGCATTGATATAGCTTTGATGGGTGTAGGAAGACTAGGTAACATAGCTATGAACGAGCCGGGTTCCCAACTCAATTCAAACACAAGAATCATTCTTTCGGATTCGACCTCACGCGCAGAAGTTGCTCATAATATGGGTATGGATAATGTACCTCCTTGTTCTATAACGATGGGTATTTCTACTATTATGGCAGCTCGTAAGGTGTATTTGTTGGCTTGGGGTGAGGATAAAGCCGAGATTATTCAGAAAACAGTAGAGGAATCGGTTTCCGATTCTCTTCCGGCATCATACTTGCAGATGCATAATAATGTGTCTGTCTGTATCGATTTGTCAGCTGCTTCCAATTTGACAAGAATCCGTCATCCATGGTTGGTTACTAATTGTGAATGGAATGACAAATTAGTGCGTAGTGCAATTGTTTGGTTGTGTCAGTTGCTCAAAAAGCCTATTCTGAAATTGACGAATAAGGATTATAATGAGAATGGATTGAGTGAACTTTTGGCTCTTTACGGTTCGGCTTATAATGCAAATATTAAGATATTCAACGATCTCCAACATACTATTACCGGCTGGCCGGGTGGAAAACCGAATGCGGATGATACGTATCGCCCGGAAAGAGCGAAACCTTATCCTAAAAAAGTGATGGTCTTTTCTCCTCATCCGGACGATGATGTTATTTCGATGGGAGGAACGATTCGCCGTTTGGTCGAACAGAAACATGATGTGCACATTTGCTATGAGACATCAGGTAATATTGCCGTAGGTGATGAAGAAGTCATTCGTTTTATGCATTTTATCAATGGATTTAATCAATTATTCGATGATGATTCCGATGAATGTATCAAAGGAAAATATGCGGAAATAAAGAAATTTCTGAGGGAGAAAAAAGAAGGTGATATTGATAATCACGATATATTGACAATTAAAGGTTTAATAAGGAGAGGTGAAGCACGTACAGCATGTACATATAATAAAATACCATTGGATCATTGTCATTTTCTTGACTTGCCTTTTTATGAAACCGGGAAGATTGAGAAAAATCCTATAAGCGAAGCCGATGTAGATATTGTACTTGAACTTCTTCGTGAAATCAAACCCCATCAGATTTATGTAGCAGGAGATTTAGCCGATCCTCACGGTACGCATAGAGTATGTACGGATGCCGTTTTGGCTGCCATTGATCAGGAAAAACAAGCTGGAGCCAAGTGGCTGGATGATTGCCGTATCTGGATGTATCGTGGCGCATGGGCAGAATGGGAGATAGAGAATATTGAAATGGCTGTACCTTTAAGTCCGGAAGAATTGCGAGCTAAGAGAAATTCTATTTTGAAACATCAGTCCCAAATGGAAAGTGCACCGTTTTTAGGTAATGATGAACGCTTGTTTTGGCAACGTTCCGAGGATAGAAATAAAGGAACGGCCGAAATATATGATCATCTTGGTTTGGCTTGTTATGAGGCTATGGAGGCTTTTGTAGAATATAAACTTTTATAATTTAGATACTAATTCTAACTTTAAATAATTGTTACGAAAGATGGAGAGAAGTGCAGCTCCCTATGTTGCGGGGATGGATATCGGTGGAACAAACACCGTATTTGGTATTGTGAGCGAAAATGGCGATGTATTATGTCACGATTCCGTG
>CAZKSK010000228.1:0-4164 GCA_964555225.1 uncultured Bacteroides sp. | reverse complement strand
ATATTAACAATTATATGATATAAATATTGAATTAATTTCCAATATCAAGTTGATTCTTTATTAAATTATAATAGTGTCCTTTTTTTTCTATTAATTCAGAGTGTGTACCGATTTCCATGATCTTACCATTTCCAATAACAATAATTTGGTTTGCATTTTTTACCGTACTTAGTCGATGAGCAGCTATGATGACCGTTCTTCCTTGGTAGAACGAATTTAAATTGGTAACAATAGTTTTTTCATTTTCTGCATCTAGTGAATTAGTCGCTTCATCAAGAAATATATATTGGGGGTTTTTATAGACTGCACGAGCTATTAGTATTCTTTGTTTTTGGCCACTGCTTATACCAATGCCATCATTACCTATTTTTGTTTGGAATCCTAAAGGCAGACTATTGATAAAAGTTGTGATATTAGAAATTTCAGCAGCTTGTTCTAATCTTTTTTTATCAATATCAGAATCATCAACGGCTATATTCCGGGCAATGGATTCTGAAAAAATTACGCCATCTTGCATAACTACACCACATTGACGTCTCCAATGTTTCATATTCATTTTATTGATATTCGTGTCTCCAATATATATAGCTCCATCTGAAACATGATAGAATCCTAATATCAATTTTATTAGTGTAGTTTTTCCACTACCACTAGCTCCTACAAGAGCAGTTACTTTGCCTTGAGGAATAACTATATTCATATCGTTAATTGTCATTTTTTTTGCATGAATGTTGTATTTAAAACTCATATGATTGATTATGATAGAGAATTTAGTTTGTGAGAAATCTTTTTTAATTAGAGTTGAATTTTCTTCATTTTCTAATTCATGAATCTCATTAATGCGTTCTAAACTAATCTTTACATTTTGAATTGAGTATAAAAATTTCATTAATTGATCTACTGGCGAATTCAGTTGACCTATGATATATTGTACTGCAAGCATCATTCCTAGTGTCATGTTACCATTGATTACAGCTTTTGCAGCAAGGATTGTTATTATAATATTTTTTATTTCATTAATAAAAACACTACCAGCTTCTTGTGATTGTTGTAGTTTTAAGCTTTTCATTCTTACATCAAAAAGATTTGTTTGTACATTTTCCCATTCCCATCTCCTGCGTTGCTCACAATCTTGTAATTTAATTTCTTGCATTGATGTTAGAAATTGAAGTGTTTTATCGTTATTCTCAGCCTGTTTTTCAAAAAGAAGATAATCTAATACTTTTCTTTTATTGAGAAAAGTACTAATCCATATTCCATAAAGAATACTGCCAAATAAGAAAACTATAAAAATAGATAAATTATAAAATAAGAGTACAATACCAAAAATAATGAAACTTAAAATAGAAAATGTAACAGACAATGCCTCTTGGCTTAAAAATGTTTCAACACGTTTATGATCATTAATGCGTTCCATTAAATCTCCGATTAATTTTGTGTCAAAAAAAGACATTGGGAGTTTTAAAAGTTTGATAAGAAAGTCTGATACCAAAGAAATATTAATTTTAATACTAATGTGGAGAAGTATTTTGTTTCGTATAAAATCTGCAATGGTACGGCTGAGTGTTAAGATAAACTGTCCTAATAATATTAGCCATATGATATTCATTTTCTTATTTGAAATACCAATATCTACAATCATTTGTGTGAGAAAAGGTAGTATAAGTTGGACAGCACACCCTATTAGTAAAGTTACAATGACTGTGAGAAAATGATTTTTATATTTTATTATGTAACCAAATAAAAAAGAAAATGAACGTTTATTTTTTATGTTTTTTTCTTCTTTTTCAAAGAAAATAGGTGTGGTTTCTAAAATCATAGCAACGCCTCTTTCTTCATGAAGACGAATCGTTGATAACCAATGACTATTGAATTCTTCGTTTGTATATTCTACAAGTCCGCAACCGGGATCGGCTATATAATAAATTATTTTATTTTTTTTCTTTTTTATTTTATATAATACAACGAAATGTTCCTGATCCCAATGTAAAATACAAGGTAATGTAATTTTATTTAATTGCTCAGGATTTGTCAGTATGCTCTTAGTTTGAAACCCCAATGTAGTAGCAGCTTCACTAATACCAAGAAGAGAAACACCTTCATTGGTTGCACAACAAAATTTGGATACGTTAGCCAATGAATAATTTTTTCCATAATATTTACAGATCATTTGTAAACAGGTTGCACCACATTGCATGGAATCGTGCTGTATGCATATGGGGAAATTCTTCATTATATTTTATGATTATTATTGTTCGAATCTGGATGAATCTATTTTTCTTATTTTCTTTTCTTTATAACCTCCAAATGAATATCTAATTGAGATTGAAAAAAGTCTATAATCTAAATATTGTTTTAGATTGCTATGTTGTAATCCATTACGAATAGTTTTTTCCCCATTATTTGTATCTAATATATCATCACCTGTTATTACAAGACTCCAAGGGCTCTTTGGCTTTTTCCATGTTATGCTTGCTGATATATTTGAACGAGCAGATAAATCGTATAGACCGTTTATTGCACCTGTTTGCAGCCATGCTTTTAATTGTAAATGTAAACCATTTCGTTTTGATATAACGAAGTTATTAATAATTTGATAATTTCCGTAGATCTTTTTTTTGTTAAATATTATATTATTGAATAAGTCTTTATCAGTTATGAAACCTTTATTATTAATATATACAGTATTAAATGTGAATGTAGTATTAAAACAAGGAGAAAAAATAACAGGAATAATTTGTGCAATGCCTATCTGATAAAATTTTTTATAATTAATTACTTTATAAATTCCTTTCAATTCTTTATCGCTTTGATAAAAAGTTTGTGAAAAATAATCAGGGAAAGATTTTCCATATAGAATGAAAATGTATTTATTATTTAAAACATAATTTGTATTTATTTGGTATGACAAACTTGGTTTCAATTCAGGATTTCCTTGGTTGATGCAATATGCATTAATATATAGTTTACGCGCCGTAGTGCTTGAATATGGAGGATATTTTCGTTCGCTCGTTAAAGATAATAAAAGTGAGTTTCTTGAATTGATTTTGTATGAAAAAGTAAGAGACGGCAATATATGAAAATCTTTCCACATAGTAGTTTCAATTTCTTTTTGTTTCATTTTAGCGTTAAAATATTCGGTTGAAATGGTTGCATCCAAAGTCATATTTTTTTTGAAATTTTGTTGCCATCCGATATATCCGTCAATGCATTGTTCATCCTGTTTAGAAAAAAAGTTTTCTTCAGCATCTTCTGTCATATTGCCATTTTGCCACGTATTTAAGCTGTTGCTTGTATGTGAAAGTTTGATGTTAATGCCATATGATAATGTCCCATTACCAATGTCGTTTGTTTTGTCTGCATAAAAATTAACAGTATTGACTTTTTGTTTAGATGTAGATATTATATTTTGTGTACTGTCATTCTGTAAATTGTCAAGAAGTTGATTTGAATTCCCATTAAAATAAGTGTAATCAGCACCTAAAGTTAATGATCCATGTGTATATTCAGTATATATATCATGAACATTGTCATTGTTTTTTTGGTTATTTAAACTCGTAATGGGAATTTCGTCTATATTTATATTTGAAAAAACGTGATATTTTTTTCGTTCATACTGTCCATAGTAGGCAATGATTAATTCATCTTTATTTTTAAAATCATAATTAAATTCTGAGCTTAGGATGTTCTTAAAGTTTTTCATTTTCCATGAACTAGTAAAATCAACATTATATAATTGGTCATTTAATGTGTGTTGAATCCTTTGTTTCATGCCTAAATGATCAAGTTTTTTTACTAAGGAATAATTTGTATTTAGAGACCATTGTTTACCAGATAGAGTAAAATTCATACTTTGAGAAGGTGTAAAATAAAAAGCTTGGCTTACTTTAGTTTCAATGGAACCTTTTAATTGAATCTTTTCTGAACGAATTTTCTCCATTATAATGTTTATTGATGCTCCATTAATACCAAATTTTTGTGGTGAATTATAATATATTTGTATCTCTTTAACTTGAGATGATGGAGTAGATGATAGTAGTTCTTTAATTTGTTCCAGAGACATATTTGTACGTCTACCATTAATAATAATATTAGTCTCGTAAGCTCCTACGATTTTGTAATCATTATCTGTTTTTTCAAGCATGGGTATTTGTGATGGAATAT
>CAZKSK010000227.1:0-4165 GCA_964555225.1 uncultured Bacteroides sp. | reverse complement strand
ACTTCGTGGAATTGGGACACAGTCAACCTTCCTGCCTCCAAGAATATGATATTAAAGCAATTAAGGATCTCGCAAAAAAAGCAGTTCAGGCGGTTGGAATAAAATGTGGTCCAGCTCATGTTGAAATAATGCTTACAAAAGATGGACCTAAGGTAATTGAGTTGGGCGCCAGATTAGGGGGCGACTGGATAACATCACATCTCGTGGAACTCTCAACTGGCATTGATATGATAAAAGCATGTATTCAATTACTATCCGGCGAAAAGCCAAATATTGAACCCAAATTTGCAAAAGGCAGTGCTATTAGGTTTTTTAATTCGAAAAAGGGCTATCTAAAAGAAGTTAAGGGATTAGACTCTGCTCGAAAAATTGAAGGAATAAAGGAGATATCACTAATTATGAACATTGGAGATTTTGTAGATGATGTTCATAGCAGTGATGATCGCGTTGGCTTTATAATTGCACAAAGTGAAAGTGCAAAAGATGCTGTAAATTTATGTGAAGAAGCAATGAATCATATTTGTATCCAGATACAAATATGATTTTGGCGTTTCGATACTACTCATCACATTACTCTTGGATGTAAAGACAACAGAGGTGTTACTTAATGAAGAATCTCAATAGTAAACGGCTTCTGCTTCTCGGCGGGAGTATGTGGAAAGAGGCGATTTCCACATTCGCAAAGGATAATGGAATTGTCCTTATTGCTACGGGCAATGACCCAAGTGCCGGTATATTTGAAATTGCAGACGAATGCTATGACATTGACTCTACCGACGCTGATGGGATGAAGAAGCTTATCATCGAGAAAAATATCGATGGCGTTTATATGGGGGGAAGTGAACCGGTTATTTCCGTTGCATGTGAATATATAAATGAACTTAACTTGCCTTGCTACTGCACAAAAGAACAATGGGATCATTTGCAAAACAAAAAGCATTTCAAGAAATTATGTATAGAACATGGACTACCTGTTGTTCCGCAATATGAAATAAATATTGATGAGATAACTCAAGAATTAGATTGTTTGGATTTCCCTGTTATTACAAAGCCTGCAGATGGGTGCGGAAGCAACGGATTTTCTGTTTGCAACAATAATAAGGAACTTCAAGACGGATATATTAAAGCTCTAAAAACGTCTTCAACTAGTGAAGTATTAATTGAAAAATTTGTAAAAAATAAAGGGGTCGTTGTTTTCTATACAGCGAGCAATGGACAATTTTATTTCTCAGGTATTGAAGATAAATATCCAGTCAGGTTCCGAGAAGGAGATAGCTATATTGGTGGAGCATTCATATTTGAAAGTAGAAAGAAAAACGAATTCCGTAGCAAATTCGAAGAAAAAATCCACCAAATGTTCAAATCAATTGGAATAAAAGAGGGATCACTTTGGATAGAAGTATTTGTCGATGGTGATAAATACTTCTTCAATGAAATGGGATATCGATACGGAGGTTCAGTTTCCATATATCCCGTGGACTATTTCTACCACTATAATCAAGTTGCTGCAGACATATATTATTCGCTTACAAACGAGAGTCGTATTGAAGGTTTTCCATCCTTGATTAGTACTGCTCTTGAAAGAAAAAACCACTATTGCGTCTATCCGATTCAAGTGAGGGAAGGGACAATAAGGCAGATTATAGGGATCGATAAAATATTGCAATGTAATAACGTGGTTGCAATTCCAATTTGTATGAAGGCTGGACATGCTGTGAAACATACAGGAACATTCTTTCAAACATTCGCTCTATTGCATTTTGTTTTTGATTCAAAAGAGGAATTCAGAAAAACAATTCGAGATTCTTTATCGGACCTTAAAGTAATTGATGAAAGTGGGAGAAACATGGTATCGCCATTGTTTAACGCAGAGGAAGAGGAGATTGAAATAGCAATTTAGTGCTTGGAGGAGTTTCCAAATGAAGAATCAAAAAATAACCATGAATCTGATTCCCCGAGAAGATATTGAAAGCATTTTCAAGAATGATCCGGGTTTGCCGTTACATATTATTGAAAAAGCATTTGAAAAACGTGCAAAAAATCGTGTTTTGCTTCCGGATAAGATTTCACAAGTTTTCAACGAGGTAACTCAAGAACGCATAAACTGCATGCCCGCCACCCTTTTAGATGAGGAAGTCTGCGGTGTAAAATGGGTTTCGGTATTTCCCCCTAATTCGGAAAAGCAATTGTTAAATGTTACTGGAGTGATTCTTTTATCAAGCCTTAAAACAGGGTATCCATTGGCGATGATAGATGGCACATATATAACAGCAGTAAGGACAGCAGCATTGGGAGCTATAGCTGCAAAGTATTTATCACGTAAGGAATCATCAGTTATTGGTTTTATTGGTGCAGGGGAGCAGGCTCGTATGCATTTTAAAATGATTACACAGGTTCGACGGATTAAAGAATGTTATGTTGCCTCAAAAGACGAAGCCTCTGAGAACGCCTTTATTGAGCAACTGCATGATGATTATCCCGATGTTACTTTTGTATTGTGCAATTGTGATTATGGAAAAGCTGCTGAGAGAGCGGACATAATCGTGACAGCCGTCAGCTGTCAGCAGCCACTTCTCAAAGCACAATACGTTAAACCGGGAGCGACATATATTCATGTTGGTGGTTGGGAAGATGAATATGCTGTTGCCCAAATGGCAGCTAAAATTGTATGCGATGAGTGGCAATCTGTTAAACATCGTTCTCAGACATTAAGCAGAATGTATTATGATGGCCTTTTGACCGACGGTGATATTTACGCAGACATTGGAGAAATTATCTCAGGGAAAAAAGCTGGTCGAGAAAATGATGACGAGTTTATTTATTTTAATTCCGTTGGATTAGCGTTTATTGATATGATGTTTGCTTATGAGGTATATAAGTTTTCTCAAGAAAATGCTATGGGTACACGCTATTGCATTCAGGGGTAAGCCTGAGTTATGTAGGGTTTGTTTATAGTAAAAAGGTAAATATAAAGGGAGGCTAAATAATTGTCTTTGAGAAGCATTTACTTTGGCTTAGATAAAAAAGCCCACGAATTATCCAGATATTTGGGGGCGAACCAATCGGCAAAGCATTATTATTCGCTCCTAAAAAACACAAAATAAAGATTCGAACTCTAAATGCCTTGCAGAAAGAAGAGATCGACAGTATATGGGGAAATAAGGGAGGGTACGACACTCATTGCCTTGTGTATTCAGTAACGGGTAGATTTGATGTTAGGGTTTGTTCTGAACGTTTGTTCAGAACAAAAATTGAATTGGCAATCAACAATCCGACTTTCAAAAGCGCGTGGGCTGATAAAAGTTATTTCGATCTTTTTTTTCCAGATGTAAGATTTCCCTATACAATCATCAAGAATGTGGCTGGTATATTTTATGATCATGATTACAATATGCTATCACGCGAAAAAGCAAAATGTATTATGTCGGAGTTTACACAGTTTATTATAAAACCTTCACTAGATAATGGATTTGGGCGAGGTGTTAAGTTAATATCTGGGAGAGTTGATCATGATGCTTTGTTTAGCGAGTATAAAAGTGATTTCGTTATACAAAAAGTATTAGAGCAATGTGAGCCGTTTGCTAGGTTGAATCCAACGTCCGTAAACGTTCTTCGGGTTATTAGTTTATTTTTTAATGGAAGAGTCACTCCAATTATGGCAGCACTTCGTTGTGGTGCGCTTGGGTCAGTTACTGACAACTATATAACACCTGATGGCTTAGGAATGTTTGTCATTGGTGTTAACGAAGATGGAAAATTAAAAGATGAAGCATTTCATTCATGTGGTAAACGTATTACAAAAGCTCCCAATGGAGTAGATTTTACAGGAATCAATATACCTAATTATGAAAAAATAAAAGAACTAGTTACTGCGGTACACAGTAGAATGGCCCATTTTGGCTTCGTTGGGTTTGATATAGCTATTGAAAAGAACGGTGAACCTGTAGTTATAGAATACAATATAAAAAGTCCTGGAGTGTTATATTATCAGTATGTAAATGGCCCTTTATTTGGGGATCGAACAGAAGAAATTGCTCAAATGATCCGAAACAAATAGTAATTTATTAGTATATATTACTTTTTATAAAGCTTCCGTTTTATTATAAAGAACATGTTGATGCCGATTTAAAAAGACAGAAAGCTGACGGAATTGCCTGACCGTAAA
>CAZKSK010000226.1:0-4238 GCA_964555225.1 uncultured Bacteroides sp. | reverse complement strand
AATCAGCAGTAGAAATACAAAGACATTGTCCTTCTAGTCTTGTAACTAAAGCATCTACTCCTTCCAAATATATGACTTTCTTTTTCTCATCCATATTAAGATAAGAATTATCTATTACAGCTACATTAGAACTGTGTATTTGATGAGGAATAATCAATTGTTTTGTTGTTATGTCTAACTGCTTACAAAGAAGTTCACGATTACGTTCTACATGTATGATATTATCCCCACAATAAAGATTACAGTTTGTCGAGGCATAATTACCTTCACTGTATCCTCCGTGACGAGTCGTTGAAAAACATGTGACAGAAGGTAACGACTGTTGAAAAAGTGGGGTCAGGACAATCATTGATCCAAATTGTTATTTTCGTTTTCATCGTCTTCAAAATCATCCATTTCATCATCGTCCATCTCTTCATATTCATATTCAAAATCTTCATCCTCTCCCATTTCTTCTATTTCAGCCTTCAAATATGTGATATCCTTATTCTTATGGACCATATCTTTATAAGATACAGACTCCAGTTTATTGCTTTCATTATTAAGTTCAGTCCAAAGCAAATCCTTCAATTGAGTAAGTCCGGATCCGACAACTGCTGAGATAAAGACATGGGGTAAATCTTTGGGTAAAGTAGGTTCAATAAGATTGATAAGTTCATCATCCAATAAATCAGACTTGGTAATAGCAAGTACACGTTGTTTATCAAGCATTTCCGGATTGAATTTCGCCAATTCGTTGAACAGAATACTATATTCTTTTGCTATATCATCAGCATCACCAGGTATCATAAAAAGCAACAAAGAATTCCGCTCTATATGACGAAGGAAACGCAGACCCAATCCCTTACCTTCACTGGCACCCTCAATAATACCCGGTATATCAGCCATTACAAACGAATGATTATCACGATAGGATACAATACCTAAATTAGGTTGAAGAGTAGTAAACGGATAATTGGCTATCTTAGGCCTAGCTGCAGAAATGGCAGAAAGCAAAGTTGATTTTCCTGCATTGGGAAAACCAACCAGCCCAACATCCGCCAATAATTTTAATTCGAGAACGACCATCATTTCCTGCATAGGCTCTCCCGGTTGTGCAAATCTGGGAGCTTGGCGAGTAGCGGTCTTGAAATTCCAATTGCCCAAACCGCCACGGCCTCCTTTCAACAAAATAACCTCCTGTCCGTCTTCGGTAACATCACAAAGATATTCTCCTGTCTCAGCATTATACGCTACGGTACCGCATGGAACTTCAATAATCTTATCCTGCCCGTCTTTTCCCGTGCTTCTGCTATCCGAACCGTTACCTCCCGATTTTGCAATTGCATGACGGTCATAACGTAGGTGAAGCAAAGTCCAAAGATTACGATTAGCTCGCAATATCACATGTCCTCCACGTCCACCATCTCCGCCGTCAGGTCCGCCGTTAGGAATATATTTCACCCTACGCATATGAGTAGAACCTCTCCCGCCCTTACCGGAACGGCAATAGATCTTTACAAAGTCAACGAAATTCGATTCGGCCATTCTCTCTTATATTCTTATTATTATTTCTTTACGCCATCTATTTCAGCACAAATCTCATCAAAAATGTTATCCATGGTCCCTAAACCATTAATATGTCTGTAACATCCTTCTTTTTTGTACCAATCTATTAAAGGAGCCGTTTGCGAATGATAAACAACCAAACGTTTTTTAATTGTTTCTTCGTTATCGTCAGCACGTCCGCTTTCTTGCCCACGCTTAATCAAGCGCGTCATCAATTCGTCTTCAGGAACTTCCAAATCAAGCATCACATCAATAGCCGTATGACGCTCTTTCAGCATAGCTTTCAAAGCATCTGCCTGAGCAATAGTACGAGGGAAGCCATCGAAGATTACGCCTTTACTATTCTTAAAGGAATCAAATACACTGGCTAAAATACTAACCATCAGTTCATCTGGAATAAGCTGTCCTTGGTCTATATATCCTTTAGCGGTTTTACCTAATTCCGTGCCATTTTTAATTTCTGCACGAAGTACATCACCGGTTGAGATATGATCCAATCCATACTTATTTACAATTCGATCACTTTGAGTACCCTTACCCGACCCAGGAGCTCCAAAAATTACAATATTCAACATATTTTTCTCTTTTAATTGTGTTTTATTCTACTATTGTATAAATATCTTTATAATTTCTTCCCCATCCGTCATAATCTAAACCATACCCTACAATAAAGTCATTAGGAATATGCATAGCTGCGTATTCAATATTCAAAGGGCATTGCAATTTATCAGGTTTCACCAATAATGTTGCAATATGAATTTCGGCCGGTTCTTCTTTTTTCAAGTCTTCTATAAGATTCTTCATCGTGAAGCCGGTATCTACAATATCCTCCACAATAATAACTGTACGTCCTTTTATCGATTCAGACAATCCAAGCATTTTTTTTATTTTTCCGGTCGAAGATGTTCCGGTATATGACTGTAAACGTATAAAAGAAATTTCACAAGGAATCTCAATATTCTTGATTAAATCCGACGCAAACATAAAAGCGCCATTCAATACACCCAGAAATAAAGGATTTTTTCCCTTCATATCCTTATTAATTTCTTCAGCCACCCGCTTTACTTCCACTTGAATTTTCTCTTCAGGAATAGATACAACAAAAACCTTATCCTTAATACGAATTGAGTCCATAAATCTCTTATATTTTTATAATATTGGGGCAAAAGTACAATTTTTTCATGATAAAGGACTCATGTTTGCCTATAAAATACTAATTTTGGACATTATTCTTATACGATTAAAACGCATTATGAAAATATTAACTGGCGATCAGATAAGAGCAGTCGATCAGTATACAATTCTGAATGAACCTATCAAATCAATCGATTTGATGGAGCGAACGGCACATACTTTTACCCAAGCGCTTATCAAACAATTTTCATCTGCAACGCCTGTCAAAATTTTTGCAGGTCCCGGAAATAACGGTGGAGATGCATTAGCTATAGCACGTATTCTTGCCGATAGAGAATATGACGTTGATGTTTATCTTTTTAATCCTCAAGATAAACTCAGTGAAAATTGTATTATCAACAAAGACAGACTTATCAAAAAAAGCTTTGTCCAATTCCACGAAATTAAAGATCAATTTAATCCACCGATATTAAAAAAAGAAGATTTGATTATAGACGGACTTTTCGGTACAGGATTGAATCGCCCGTTAAGCGGTGGTTTTGCTTCGGTTATACAATATATTAATTCTTCCAAGTCGACTGTTATTTCTATCGATATTCCTTCCGGACTTATGTGTGAAGACAATACGGCTAATATTTCCGACTATATAATCCGGGCAGATATTACTTTTACTCTTCAAATGCCTAAACTATCTTTTCTTTTCGCCGACAATGATCCGTTTTTAGGCAGACTGGAAGTACTTGACATTCATTTAAGCCAAGAAGGAATCATGAAACAAGATACACCTTATTCTATAATAGAAGCAGAAGATGTACATTCCTACATAAAACCTAGAAAAAAATATTCGCATAAAGGAACTTTCGGTCATGCTTTACTTATTGCCGGAAAATATTGTATGGCAGGAGCTTCCGTACTTGCAGCAAAAGCATGTCTAAGAAGTGGAGTTGGATTGGTTACGGTAAACGGTCCATCATGTAATCGGACTATTCTACAAGAATCTGTTCCGGAAGCTATTTATTATTCGGACCCGGACGAAAGATGTTTCACTACTCCTATCATTGATATCGACAGATATACGGCACTTGCTATCGGGCCAGGTATTGGAACAGAAAAAATAACGGCACAAGCAATGATAAAACAAATACAAAGATGTGAACGCCTCTCTATGGTAATAGATGCAGATGCAATCAACTTATTATCCGAACATAAAGATTGGATTAGCCACTTACCGAAATATGCGGTTCTTACCCCTCATCCCAAAGAATTGGAAAGAATGGTAGGGAAATGCAGAAATGGTTTCGAACGACTGTCCAAAGCAAAAGAATTGGCTATCCGACAGCAAATATATATCATTTTAAAAGGAGCATATACTACAATTATTGACACTAATGGCCAATGCAGATTCAACCCTACAGGGAATCCAGGTATGGCTACAGGAGGAAGCGGAGATGTATTAACAGGAATTCTGCTCGCTCTACTTGCTCAGAAATATGAAGTAGACAATGCCTGTGTTCTAGCTGTCTATATTCACGGACTGGCAGGCGATTTAGCTGCAC
>CAZKSK010000225.1:0-4287 GCA_964555225.1 uncultured Bacteroides sp. | reverse complement strand
TATATAAAAATAAAATTAATAAAAAGTGTATCTTTGTATTATAATAAATAAAAAACAACAGAAAGTCTCAATAAAATTATTAATTGTTAAATATAAACTAAACTAAATTATGAAAAAAGAAACATTGAATTTATTTTTTTTATTAGGAACCATTTTTATTGTATCATGCAACCAAGAGGACCAATTAGAGATAAATGATCTGCAACAAAAGGAAAAATACAAAATTGAAAGTAGTATTAAATCAATAAGTGAAAAAATAGAAGAAAATACTTCCACTAATGATATAAAATTTTCATATAAAGGGGATGTCTATACATCAAAATGTATCTATACAGATTCTACTATGCAAATAAAAAATGATTCTATAAAAAATATTTTTGATCAATTATGTGCTATTCCTAATATTGCAATTTGTGTATATCCAGATTCTTCTATTGAATTTTATGATTCAATAGAAGAAATGTATCAGGATAATATATTGAAAAAAAATTTAATAACCACACGTACAACAAATACAGCTAAACTATATATAAAAAATTTTGAAATAAGACTTTGGAGAGATGCAAAAGGGCGTAAAAGAGGTGGTCCTTATACTGGTTTCTATTCAAAAGATACTCATGGTAATAGATCTCCAGAAACATTATATGTTCCTGAAAACGTATTAATAGCAAGAAATATGGATAATGCTATTTCTTCTGCTCAGATGTGGGGAGAAGTAGAAACTAATTCATCCATTATAACAACAGGATTAGATTATGGACAATATCAACATGCATCTGTTACATTCTTTGATGGTGGAAACTATACTGGAGAAAGCTTAACATTTGATGATATCTCAGTAACAAAAACGTATTCTGAAAGAGACTATTTCAGTAGTTTTGGTTTTAATGACAAAACGAGTTCTTTTAAAGTAATATATTATTAATTAAAATACTTCTTTATCGTTTTAAACAAACAAATGAATATCAATCTCAATAATAAAAAAGTATTTGTGCTACATGTAAAGAAAGGATACGAAGCACGAGAAAATCATATCAATAGAATGCTCAAAAAAATGAACATACCGTTTGAATACATCTTAGACGGAGATATAAGCGATTTGACTAATGAGGTTTTAGATACGTGGTTCCAAGGGACCATGCATCAATATTCACCTCAAGCATCATGTTCTTACAAACATTTATTGGCTTGTAAAGAAATAGTGGCAAGAAATCTGGATGGGGCTCTTATACTGGAAGATGATATTTATTTAAACAAGAGAAAATTTGTCTCTGTGTTTAATCAAAGTATGAAAGAACTAGAAAAAAAAGGAAGTGATGCCGCTATTATTTCTTATGAAGATACAATGATGAGATTTGTCCCACGAAGCCAACGGAAACACGGACAAGTAATCTATTTAGGCTATAAAGATCGTATGGGAGGATCTTATTATATAAATAGAAAAGCGGCTTCATTATTAGTTAATTATGCCCAAACGCATAAATACGACGTTCCTCATGACCTCATTCATACTCGCTTACTTAAAGAGAAGAAACTCATCTATTACTGGAGCCATCCTGTAGTAGCTTCACAAGGTAGCCATACAGGCAATTTTTCATCTTCAATTAACTTCACAAAGAGATTTTATTATCCCATCACATGGCAATTGAAACTTGCTTACAAGAAATTATTGTATAATCTGAGATAAATTGAAGAAAGTCACTCTTCTTGCAACTATAAGATAATTAATGAAATATTAAATTAGATATAAAAAACGTGGTGAAAAAGATAATTCTTTCACCACGTTTTTTATATATTTAATACTTCTTTATTTAGTTAGCAGGAGTTTTAGCCGGAGTCGAGCTGTTATTATCAGCAGGGGTAGAAGCTGGGGTCTTATTAGTTCCAAAATCCGGAAGATTCTCGGGGTTAGTCTTATCTGTTTTTACAGCATCTTGCATAATCACCGAGCCGCTTTCTGTTGTTGACGGAAGAACATAAGCTGTTGCAACACTTAGAACAACCATAGCAATAGCTAATCCCCAAGTTGTTTTCTCTAACAAGTCCGTAGTCTTACGAACGCCCATAATTTGATTTGAAGAAGCAAAACCTGAAGCTAAACCGCCTCCTTTTGAATTCTGAATCAAAACGATGAAACACATCAAAACAGATGCGATCAAGATTAGGATAAGAAATAATAAGTACATTTTATTCGTTATTTTTATTATTAATAATCAATTTCTCCAAAAATCTTATTTGGTCTGCAAAGTAAGCAATTTTTTTTGGATTATTCAAACTTAATTTTTTAATTATTTCAAGAGCCTTCGAATATTTTTGTTGCTTAATATAAATTTTGGCTAATGTTTCTGTAAAACAGGAATTTTCAGAAGTATCCTCACACTCTTCCGCTCCAAAATCTTGCAAGTCTTCTTTTTCGTTTGATTGTTCCGGATATTTAGTTTCTTTAGATGTTGGAAGTAGCTGAATTTTTTCATCAGCATTTTTTATAAATCCATCAATAAGTTCATGCCCCATTAATTGAGAATCGCCCTGTTTCTCATCTTCAGTCATATCGTTCATCAAATACGAAACATAATCTGTAGAAGGATCAAAATTCGTAGCCTGATGATTTTCATTTTGCGGCAATGATCCTAAAAAATTATTTATTAAAGACAATGTTCTGTCAAAACCAAATGCATCCTCTTCTTCTTGCTTCTTTTTTCCTTTTTTAGTAAATTCTTTTTTATCACCCTCTACCAAGTCAAACAAAATTTTTCTATTCGGAACAACCAAGGCAGCCTTACACAATTCTTCATTAAAAGACATATCGTGTAATAAATACAAATTAGCTACATACAATAATCTGGCAGTCTGATAATAAGGATATCTCGCTAATAACGAACGCAATTCGTATAGAGTATCCTTATCCAACTTTTCGGGATGTTCTATTAACTCTTGAATATTGATTGACATCACTCTTATCTTATATTACCAATTTGCAACTGTAGCATTAAATATCTCATCCACTATTTCCTTTATCATCTGGTCAACCAGTTCTTCTTGGACTGACGACATTTGTTCTTTTGAATCAAAATCACGAGTAGCAGAGAATTGCTGCTCAAAATCTTCAGTATGATTTGTATTGTTAGTGAAACGAACATTTACTGTCATTTTCAAAGTATTCATAGATGTATAACCATCAGCTGCAATAGATTTGGTAGACTGTTCATAACCTGTTATTTCTCCTCCTATACGCAAATCACCGCCTTTATTTACAAGTTTAAGTCTGGTTTGTTGAGCATAGATATCCTTAATCGCCGTATTCAATTTAGGCGTCATAGGTCCCCATACCAAAGCCGAACGGTTAGAAAAATTTTCTATAGTAATAGATTTTATTTTATCATAATTAATAGATGCTCCATTGAACTTATATGAAATAGAGCATGATGAAGCTGCCAAGATACTACATACTAGAATCAAACTGATTCTACACACTGATTTAATTTTCATCCAATCCATATTCTTTTATTCTTCTATATAATGTACGTTCCGATATATTCAAATCTTTAGCAGCCTTTCTTCTTCTTCCATGATTTTTCTCCAACGCTTTTCTTACCATTTCTCTTTGTAAATCATCAAGTGATAAGGATTCTTCCACATATTCCTCCGGTTCCTGAATATCATCCGGAACATTCTTATTTTTTTCAGGAGTCGTAATATTAATTGTCGGCATCTGTGCCTGCTGAGGATAATTCACGGACTGTGAAGAATAATATGGCACTGGTTGTTCCGATTGTGGTGATGTTTGTGGTGATCTCTGTTGAACAATATTATTATGAACAAGTTTTTTAAGTTCTGTCACATCACGACGCAAATCAAACAATATCTGATAAAGTATTTCTCGTTCACTCTCAAAGGTCTTTCCTGATTCATGGGCACCTGCTAAAGCTGGTAACTTAGAATCCTGCTGTTCAGGAATATAAGTTTTCAAAATAGAAGGAGTTATTTCACGTACTTTTTCTATAATTGAAATTTGTTCGGTAATATTTTTCAACTGACGTATATTACCCGGCCAAGGATATGCCAACAGAAGTTTCTTTGCATCTTCTGTTAACTGAATAGAAGGCATTCGATAGCGTTCCGCAAAATCAGAGGCAAATTTACGAAACAACAATATAATATCGTCCGGTCGTTCACGCAATGCAGGAATCCGAATAGGAACTGTATTCAGTCGATAAAATAAATCTTCTCGAAAACGTCCTTCACTAATCGCCTCACTTAAATTCACATTGGTGGCGGCAACAATAC
>CAZKSK010000224.1:2244-4296 GCA_964555225.1 uncultured Bacteroides sp. | reverse complement strand
TTATAAAAATAAAATAAACCGATTGCTCCAAAATGGAGTAACCGGTGGATTATATTTCTCCGAATGGTTGAACAAAAACGGATATTCCAAGCAACTGGTCAGCAAATATAGGATGTCAGGCTGGCTTAGTCAGCTATGCCATGGGGTAATGTATCGCACAAACGACAAGTTGTCTGCCTTGATGGCTTTAAGCTGTTACAATAGGCAATTGAATAAGGAATTGCATGTCGCTGCCCATTCGGCTCTTGAATTATTCGGTTTTAATCACTATGTTCCTATGGGGAAACCGTTGCTTGTTGTGACATCAGTCGACAGTCACCTTCCTTCATGGCTTAAGTGTGACCACTTCGACAGGAAAATAAAAACATTCACTACCAAAACTTTTACAGCATTGCATACCACACAAGTTGATATGTCTGGACAACAGGTATTGACATCCACTCCGGAACAAGCCTTTGCTGAATGTTTATTACTTGCTCCTTCGTTATATTCTTATATGGATTTATATTATATCATGGAACAGCTCACAAGTCTTAACCCCGAATCTGTTCAGTCTTTATTGGAGCATACCGGCAACCAAAAGGTTAAACGTATGTATCTCTATATGGCAGAAAAGTCCGGGCACTATTGGTTTGAAGAATTGAACTTATCAAAAATAAATTTAGGCAGCTCAAAAGTTCAATTAGCCCAAGGAGGATCTTACATATCGAAATATAAAATGACAATACCTACAGAATTAAAGGATTATGAATAATTACTATAAGAATCAGGTGGCATTGTTGATAAGAATCATGCCTTTAGTATATCAGATAAAGGATTTCGCCGTCCATGGCGGAACTGCCATTAATCTATTCTATAAGAATATGCCACGATATTCTGTAGATATAGACCTGACCTATATCCCTATTATGGGACGGGAAACGAGTTTAAAGAATATCAACGAACTTTTGTCTAAATTGAAAGAAAGTATAGAGAAGACTATTCCCGGAATAAAGGTATTTCATAAACCTGACATATTAAAATTGGTGTGTACCAAAGACACCGCGTCTGTCAAGATTGAAGTGAATAACGTGAAGCGTGGATTGCTTGAGCCTACAACAGATATGCTCTTATGTGAAAATGCTTGCAAGTTGTTCAGCCAAAGTTGCAAGGCAAGAATCGTTTCGTTTTCTCAACTTTATGGAGGTAAGATTGCAGCTGCACTCTCAAGGCAACATCCACGTGACCTTTTCGATTACAAATATATGGAGGTGACTTCATTTGAAGATGTGAAGAAAGGTTTTTTCTTGGCTTTGTTAGGAGCAGATAAACCAACAGTGGAGATGCTATCACCCAATCTTATTAACCAAAAAGAAACTTTGCAGAATCAGTTTGATGGTATGTCAGACATCGACTTCTCTTACGAAGATTATTGCTTGGCTAGAAAGAATCTGATAAAGACTGTAAACGATAATCTTAATAGTGAAGACAAAACTTTTCTTCTGTCCTATGAACAAGGAAACCCCAACTGGTCCAAATGTTGTGCTGGTGATTTGAGCAAACATCCTTCAGTAATGTGGAAGCAAAAGAATATTCTCCAACTTAAGGAAAAGAATCTCAAAAAGTTCAATGACGGAGTAAACAAATTAAAAAAATACTTTGAAGCATAAACTTACCTATTGGATAAAAAAGCCCGCATCCCCAAGTGCGGGCTTCTTTTGATTTTATGATTCATTATTAAGCTATTCAGTCTTTACCTGAGAGTAAAGCAGCCCAAAGATACTTCCGTATATGATTTTTAAAGGCATTTCTTTCAATAGTAATTCTGTAATCAGAAAAAATCAATACTTTTGTAGACAAATCATTACATCATGAATAATAAGAAAACAGCAACATCCATAGAGCAACAATTGGAAAAGCTCAAAACAGAGGCATGATCTTTGAAGACAAAGAAAAAGCCAAAGAAAATCTTTTGGATATAGGCTACTTCAGATTGGGTTTCTATTGGTTTCCATTTGAACTCACATATCCTCGTAAAGACAAAAGGGATCATAAACTAAATCCGGATACAAA
>CAZKSK010000224.1:0-2144 GCA_964555225.1 uncultured Bacteroides sp. | reverse complement strand
AACTCACATATCCTCGTAAAGACAAAAGGGATCATAAACTAAATCCGGATACAAAGGTGCTTTTTGACACAAATTTGCCGGAAGCTATCAGTACAAGTGGACCAGCGGGTAATTTGGGTGCAAGAAAAACAATGCTTTCCGGTGCCTATATGGTTTTGCAATATATATTGGGAAGAATTTCTCTCAACAGAAAAAAGGAAATGGATAGGGCTCTTTATAAAGCCTTTGATTGCATCGAATACAAGGAAGTCAAAACGATAATAAGGGATAATTCTGGCATCGACTTCAACAATCTCAAAAATAATCGAGAAAATATTTGCGATTTGATTTAAATATGATACCTTTGCATCGGTTTAACCAAGTGCACTCTTAAGCTATATGCTTATTTACTGCACTTTAAAAGGAAATGATGAGCCTATTCTTTGCGCAAAGAGTAGGCTTTTTTTAACATTCTTTCCCATTGGTTGCATGACCCGTAATCAACAAGGATCATTCGGCTCAGCCATTATTCTTCTTTAGCATTGTTCCACTCGTTAATATAATATTTCTTTGCTAAAATTTTTGCTAGACTGATTTTTTCTTCTTCTAATTTCAAGTTACTATAAAGTTGCTTGTCTGAGATAGATATCTGTTTGGGTGAATATTTCTTATTGTCAATGATCGCTTTGATTTCCCATACGTCATCATTGACCGATATTGCAGCTTGATTAATAATCATCTTACTGTCCGGATATTCTTGTATAGTAGGAAATTCACTAAAAAATCTCAATAAAGAAACTGTATCGTTTTTTAATTTCATTTTTACGAAAGTCTTTTCTTTACCATTAACAAGTTCACCGATATTGCTCATGATTGCTTTAGTAGAGAACTTTTGTACTGCATCAGCACATTTAAGCACATAGTCTTTAAGTGGCATTTCCATACGATATTCAACGATATCTTTATTGATAGGAGTCTGATTACTCAAGAAAAAGTGGCAATCAAAGACGTCCCGTCCCGTTATGCCTTTCCGGTCAAGCAGAGCGCAGAGTTTATGAGCAAACATATCAGGTCTTTGCATAACCCGTATATTAATACCCATTAGATTTTTGATTTCATAATGGTTGCCATACTCACGATTGGACACTTCGAGTTTCATCTTGTTTTCTCCTTTTCCATAATCTAGTACAACGATAGGACCAAAGAATTTTTCTTGTGAATCTTTAATTTTTCCATATTTTTGTGCAATTATCAATAACTTTTTATAAACGACATGTTGCTTTGTATAATCGAGTAAATTGAAATCTAAATCGACCGAGAATCTTGGTAACTGATAGAAAAGCATCAATGATGTGCCACCTTTGAATGCCAGACAAGATGATAATAAAGAATCCGTAAAAATATCTTTGAGAATTTGCATCATTAGAAACTTATGCTTATTTGTATCCATATCTTTTTATTTAAAAAGTTCCGAAACCCTTTTTTCCATATTTTTATTCTCGTAAATAGGTAATATATCAAAAACTTTTTTCTTTTTAAGTATATTCAGATTATCAAAGTAAAAATCCGGATATAAATATAGAGTATCGAGGGCTGCACGCTCTGGAGTTGCCACATTTATATTACCGTTATTTTCTATACCAATCATATTAATCATGATTTCTCCCTTTATTTTATGATAATTATAAGTGTTCTTATCTATTTCGATTTCACGGCTGAGATAACTAACCATAGTAATGGTACTGTCATATTGGAAAATGATACCGCTTTTCTGTAATATATATTGTAATGAAAGATAACAAGGTGTATAGAGTGAACATGCCAATTCTAGCTTATTGTATTTATCTTTTGCATAGATTCCTTTACGTAGATTTCTCAATTGACCGATACGAACATAATAGTTTATACGTTCAATAAGTTTTTTTCTGTCGGTCTCTTGGGTAAGTTGGGCAATCAGAGCAGGAGTAAAGACTGTCTGAGGTGCCTTTAGTATTTCATATATAGTTTTATTTTGTGAACTCATAATTCAGTATTATTCAATTTCTAGTTTACAAAACTATGAATATTATTATTGATAACCAAATTCTGATGAAAAAAGTTACTTTTTTCTTATTCAGACTATCTAATATTTATGCTTAAAGTTTATCCCCTCAGGTTTTCGGTAT
>CAZKSK010000223.1:0-4325 GCA_964555225.1 uncultured Bacteroides sp. | reverse complement strand
GATGAAGTAGGCCGAGTTAAAGGGAAGTGGTACCCGGCTCGTGCTCCGTTGTGCCGTAAAGGGACAGGACTAACTCCGGTCGATTATTTCGGACGGACAATGGTCGAAAATCTCCCTCAAAATATTCGAATTGGAGTAGTTCATGTAGCTGTAGGAGGTTGTAAAATCGAATTGTTTCAAAAAGATAAATGTGCTGATTATGTCAAAAACGCACAGATTTGGATGAAAGGAATGTTGAAGTCCTATGATAATGATCCTTATGCCCGTTTGGTGGAAATGGCTAAGATAGCCCAGAAAGACGGTGTTATCAAAGGAATCTTAATGCATCAGGGTGAATCGAATACGGGAGAAAAGGATTGGCCCGAAAAAGTGAAAAGTGTCTATGACAGTTTGTTAACCGATTTGAATCTGAAAGCGGAAGACGTTCCTTTATTGGCAGGTGAAGTAGTCAATGCCGATCATGGAGGTACATGTGCCAGCATGAATCCTATTATCGATACTTTACCGCAAGTGATTAAAAACTGTTATGTCATTCCATCCAACGGACTGAGCTGTGCAGGAGATCATTTACACTTCGATGCAGCCGGCTATCGTATTTTCGGTCGTCGCTATGCCGTACAAATGCTTAAAATCATGGGCATTACTATCCCTACGGCAGAAAATATTATGAAAGAAACCGTTCCTGCTACATCCAATATGCATGGTTGTGATTTTCCTCGTCTGGATAAGGAAAATCATGCTTATTTCCGTGTCTTTGCACCGGATGTAAAACGCCTTCAGGTAGATGTTTGCGGCAAGAGATATGATATGTCCAAAGACGAAAAAGGTTGGTGGATGGTCAAAACGGATCCCTTAGTAGTGGGATTCCATTATTATTTTCTATTGGTAGACGGATTCTCGGTTATTGATCCGATGAGTTGTACCTATTTCGGATGCAGCCGTATGGCTAGTGGTATAGAAGTGTCGGAAGGCAAAGCCGGCGACTATTATCGTCCGCAAAATGTACCGCACGGACAAGTACGCATTTGTACTTATTTTTCCGAAAGTCAGCAGAAGTTCCGTCGTTGCGTGGTTTATACTCCGGCTGAATATGAAAAGAATGCAAAGAAGCATTATCCGGTACTTTACTTGCAACATGGTATGGGCGAAGATGAAACCGGTTGGAGTACGCAAGGTTTCATGTACAATATTATGGATAATCAGATTGCAGAAGGCAAATGTGTCCCTATGATTGTAGTGATGGAAAGTGGTGATGTGGAAGTTGGTTTTAAAGCTCGTCCGGGCAAAAATCCGGCCGAAGAGCTCAATCTTTACGGAGCATCCTTAAATACTTTGATGATAAACGATTTGATTCCTATGATAGACAAAACGTTCCGTACTTATACAGATCGTGATCACCGTGCCATGGCAGGTCTTTCCTGGGGCGGCAAACAAACGTTCGACATTACGCTTACTCATCTTGATAAGTTCTCATATATCGGTGGTTTTAGCGGTGCGATCTTCGGATTGAACGTAAAGAATGCTTTCAACGGTGTATTTACAGATGCAGCCGCTTTCAACAAAAAGGTACATTATTTGTTCCTTGGTTGCGGTACGGAAGAAAATATGGGTACGGAATCTCTGATAAAGTCTCTTCGCGGATTGGGCATTAATGTGGCATCCTATCAATCTCCTGGAACAGCTCATGAATGGCTCACATGGCGCAGATGCCTAAATGAATTTTTACCTCATTTATTTAAAAAATAAGAACTATGAAAACGATTAAAAGTACAATTTTTACGGCAGTTCTGCTGCTATTGATGAGCTGCTCATCCAATGTAACGGAAAAAGTAAAGGTGGATGGCGGTTATATTCAGGGAACAACCGAAAATAATTTACTCGTGTTCAAAGGAATACCTTTTGCAGCACCTCCTGTCGGCAATTTGCGCTGGAAAGCTCCTCAACCCGTAGTGAAATGGGAGGGCGTAAAGCAAACCGTTAAGTTTGCACCTTCACCTATGCAGGCAGGCAATCCGGTAGCCGGTAAAAGTGAAGATTGTCTATATCTGAATGTTTGGACACCGGCCAAAAAGGTTTCCGACAAACTTCCCGTACTGGTCTGGATTTATGGTGGCGGTTTCAGTTTCGGCTCTACTGCAGAACCAGTTCACGACGGCACCCATTTAGCACAGAAAGGTGTCATATTGGTTAGTATCGCTTATCGTGTAAATCAGTTTGGTTTCTTGGCTATGCCTGAATTAAGCGCAGAAAATGAACATCATGTATCGGGTAACTATGGTTTGCTTGACCAGATAGCCGGTTTGAAATGGGTAAAAAATAATATTGCCGCTTTTGGAGGAGATCCCGATAAAGTAACTATATTCGGAGAATCTGCAGGCGCTATCTCCGTGAGCATGCTTTGTGCATCTCCGTTGGCCAAAGGTCTGTTCCGTGGAGCTATTTCACAGAGCGGAGGATCTTTCGGCCCTACGCGTCCTACTACATATCCCGGTGAGAATATGAAGACTCTTGCACAGGCTGAAAAAGAGGGTGAAGCATATATGCATAAGGCAGGTGCAGCCAATTTAGCCGCACTTCGTGCTATCCCGGCCGATAGCTTGCCTATAGGTATGGGTATGGGCGGAGGATGGCCCATCGTGGACGGTTATGTCATTCCCGATGACCAGCATGTACTCTACGAAAATGGAAAGTATAATGATGTAGCGGTTTTGATAGGTTATAATTCTGATGAAGGAGCAAGTTTCCCTATCGCACGTACACCGGCTGATTTCGTATCAAGTGTAAAAGCACGTTACGGTCAATTTGCCGACACCTTACTTCAGGCATATCCTTTATTGAAAGATACCAGTAATGTAATACCCAAGACTGCTCGTGATCTTTCGCGTGATGTAGCTTTCGGTTGGCACACTTGGAGCTGGGCAAGATTGCAATCTCAAACAGGTAAGTCAAAAGTCTTCTACTATTATTTCGACCAGCATCCTATCTATCCTGTCGGCTCTCCTCAGTATGGTTTCGGTTCATTCCACGGACAAGATGTGGCTTATGTCTTCATGAATCTCGATAAGTCGAATCCGAAGACTACCAAATCCGATTTGGAAACATCCGAAATAATGGGTACTTATTGGACTAATTTTGCAAAATATGGTGATCCCAACGGTAAAGGCATGTTGAAATGGCCGGCCTTTAAAACAGATCATGAGGCTGTCATGTATTTGGGCAATGATCCTCATGTGGGTGCAGTTCCGAGTGAAGAGTCTTTGAAGGTGCTCGATTCCTATTTCACATGGCGCCGTACAGCCGAAGGAAAAGATTGGGCGAAGTAATGTATCTATCGGACAGACCGATAACGTATGAATTTTTAATGAGAAAAATATATTAAAATAAGTAAAAAATGAAAAGAAATATATTAATAATTTCCATGATGTTTTGCACTCTCTTTACCTTCGGGCAGGGGATGCAGTGGACAGATATCAATTATGCCGGTGACAATATGGAGGGACATAAGTTAGATATTTATCTACCGGCAACAGACCAGCCTAAATATAAAGTTGTGGTTATTATTTACGGTAGTGCCTGGTTTGCCAATAATATGAAGCAGATGGCTTATCAGGCAATGGGAAAACCATTGATTAATAGTGGATTTGCTGTAGTGTCGATCAATCACCGCTCAAGTAGCGATGCTAAGTTTCCTGCACAAATCAATGATGTGAAAGCAGCAATTCGTTTTATTCGTGCCAATGCCGATAAATATAAATTGGACACTTCTTTCATAGGGATTACCGGATTCTCATCAGGCGGGCATCTATCTTCTCTGGCAGGTACCACCAATGGTGTAAAATCCTATACCGTAGGAAGTAAGACGGTTGATATCGAAGGAAACGTAGGATCTTATACGTCCTACAGCAGTAATGTCGATGCCGTAGTCGACTGGTTTGGCCCGATAGATATGACTCGAATAGAAAACTGTAATACCACAAAAGGTTCCGATTCTCCCGAAGCTGCTTTGATAGGAGGATTGCCGGCCGATAACTTGGACATGTTGGCTCTACTCAACCCTATGACCTACATAGATAAAAATGATCCTAAATTCCTCGTTATTCATGGTGATGCAGATAATGTAGTACCTAATTGCCAAAGCATTTATTTCGCAAAGGCATTGAAAGAAAAAGGATTGTTGGAGGAATTTATTTCTGTACCGGGAGGTCAGCATGGTCCGGTTACATTTAATGAAAATACCTTTAAGAAAATGGCCGACTTTTTTGTAAAACAGGCGTCTCTGAAATAAAATTAATATAATAAATAACCATACGAAAATTATATGAAAA
>CAZKSK010000222.1:0-4349 GCA_964555225.1 uncultured Bacteroides sp. | reverse complement strand
TCATTTGTTTTTCTAAATCTTTGAGTCCTTAAATTTTTGTAAATGAATGGTTGCAATATTCTTTTATCGTATTTCATATTTTCTATATATTGTTAAAATTCATTTATATGAGATTAATCATTTTCTTATTTGAATTAATATTCTTATAATTTTTTGTGTTAAATTTATTTCGTATATTTGTTGTTGACATATAGTTATCAATATGAAGAAAATTCTTTTAACGACAGTCTATATAATTCTTTTAACTAAAATTGCATTTGCTCAGGGTTATAAAAATCCTATTCTTTCTGGATTTTATCCGGATCCAAGTATATGTAGGGTAGGTAATGACTTTTATTTAGTAAATAGTACATTTCAGTATTTTCCAGGTATCCCCATACATCATAGCAAGGATTTGATCCATTGGGAACAAATAGGTAATTGTATTGATCGGAGTACACAAATGAATCTTAATAAAACCGGGTTTACAGGAGGACTTTATGCTCCGACCATTCGTTATCACAAAGGTCTATTCTATATGATTAACACGAATGTTTCCCATGGAGGAAATTATTATGTAACAGCTATGGATCCTGCAGGACCTTGGTCTGATCCTATTTGGGTAAATCAAGGCGGAATTGATCCAGAACTTTTTTTTGATGATGATGGGAAATGTTATTTTATGTCGACAGATCAACAAATTAAATTAAGAGAAATTGATGTAAAAACGGGTAAATTTATAGGTGATCAGAAACGAATATGGGAAGGAACGGGTGGACGTTACCCGGAAGGGCCACATTTGTATAAAAAGGATGGTTATTATTATTTGATGATAGCGGAAGGAGGTACGGAATATGGACATAAAGTGACTATAGCTCGAAGTCATTTTATAGACGGTCCTTATGAATCAAATCCGGCTAACCCCATCCTCACTCATCAGTGTGAATTGGGTCAATCAAGTTCAATACAAGGAACTGGGCATGCTGATTTGGTATAGGCGACAGATGGAACATGGTGGATGGCTTTTCTTGCTTTTCGAACTCAATCAGGTTCACATCACTTGTTGGGAAGAGAGACTTTCTTAGCTCCTGTCAGGTGGGATAAAAATGCATGGCCTGTTGTTAATGGGAATGGTATCGTGTCATTGGATATGGATTGTAAGACATTACCTCAGGTTAAATTAGCAGAGAGCTCTTTTGATGATGATTTCTCTGAAAAAAAATTAGGATTTGAATGGTGTCATTTGTGTAATCCTAATATGAAAAATTATTCTTTGATTGAACGACCTGGATTTATGAGGTTGAAAGCTTCTACTGTTTCTATTAATGAAATAGATTCTCCTACTTTTATGGGACGTAGGCAGCAACATATTAATTTTGTAGCAACAACAGCTTTGGACGTTGATGAATTGAAAGAAAATGCAGAAGCAGGACTTTCCGTTTATATGTCCAATAATTATCATTATGATATATCTGTTGTTAGTAAAGGAGGGCATAAATTTCTGACCTTGCTTTATTTTATAGGTTCCATGAGGCATGTAGAGAAAGAAATTGAATTAAATAAAAATCAAGTTTTTTTAAGAGTAGCAGGTAATGCTGATTATTATACGTTTTTTTATTCTAAAGACAATAAATCGTATGAAAAACTTGATTCTATGGATGTCCGTTTTTTAAGTTCGGAAACAGCAGGTGGGTTTACCGGTGTCTTTTTAGGATTGTTTGCTCAAGAGAAATCTGATAATAAATCAATTGCAGACTTTGATTGGTTTGATTATAATCCCCAATAAATTTAGTTATTATGAAAAAAATAAGCTTGATCTTTTGTTTAATTGCATTATGTACTGTAAATATTTTTGCACAAAAGTTTCAAAGGTCTGATACTGGTATACAACTTGAAGTGGGAGATCAAAATATATGCCTTCAATTATATTCTCCTGCGACAATAAGAATTTTAAAATCTCCTTTGAACTTCAAATATGAAAAAACAAGTTTGTCTGTCATCCAGAAACCTCAGAAAGTGAAATATTCTGTTACTTCCTCAAATAATATTGTAAATCTAAAAACTTCAAAAATAAAGATAGAGGTTAATTTGGAAACAGGTACTTTATCTTTTTCTTCGTTGGGCGGAAAATCTTTGTTGAAGGAAAAATGTAGAGCGAATTTTGTGGATTTTGACGATTCAGGAAATAAAGCTTTTCATGTCTCTCAGTCTTTTGCTTTAGATAAAGATGAGGCTGTTTATGGATTGGGACAGATTCCTAACGGGAAAATGAGTCAGCGTAATCAGACAAATTATATGATACAATCTAATTTAGAAGATTTTACGAATATTATTCAGTCTGTAAAAGGTTATGGCATTTTCTGGGATAATTATTCACCTACTACATACATGGATAATTCACAGGAAACATCTTTCACTTCAGAAGTTGGTGATTGTATAGATTATTATTTTATGTATGGAGGTAATGCCGATGGGGTTATTGCTCAGATACGTGCCTTGACCGGACAAGTCCCTATGTTTCCTTTGTGGACTTACGGTTATTGGCAAAGTAAAGAACGTTATAATTCACAAGAAGAACTGGTTGATGTGATCAAAGAATATCGTAAACAAGGTGTTCCTTTGGATGGTATCATACAAGATTGGCAATATTGGGGCAATAATTATTTATGGAATGCTATGGATTTTTTGAATTCGGGTTATCCGAATCCAAAAAAGATGGTTGACGATATTCATGCATTGAATGCCCATCAGATTATTTCTATCTGGGCATCATTTGGTCCACAGACTAAACCTTTTAAAGAGATGGAACAAAAGAAAATGTTACTTAGCTTTAAAACATGGCCGCCTAGTGGGTCGGATATGTGGCCTCCCAGACAAGATTATCCTTCCGGAGTTCGGCCTTATGATGTATATGATCCGGGAGCGCGAGATATATATTGGAAATATTTGAATAAAGGAATTTTTTCTTTAGGCATGGATGGATGGTGGATGGATTCTACAGATCCGGATCATTTGGATTTTAAAGATTCCGATTTAAATGAGAAAACATATTTAGGTTCTTTTCGTAAAGTACGAAATGCTTTTCCTTTAATGACTGTCGGGGGTGTTTATGATCATCAACGTGCAACAAGTTTGGATAAGCGTGTATTTATACTTACCCGTTCTGCTTTTGCCGGACAGCAGCGTTATGGTGCTAATACATGGTCCGGTGATACTCAAGCTTCATGGACTACACTCCTTAATCAAATATCAGAAGGGCTGAATTTTTCTTTAACGGGCATTCCTCATTGGAATTCTGATATTGGTGGTTTCTTCTTAGGTAATTATCCGAATAAGCTGAAAGATCCTGATTATCGTGAATTGTATGTACGCTGGATGCAATTTGGAGCTTTTTGTCCTATGATGCGCTCCCATGGTACAGATGCACCACGTGAAATCTATCAATTTGGTAAATCGGGAGACCCGATTTATGATGCAATTAAGAAAAGTATACAACTTAGACATAGTCTTTTACCTTATATATATAGTACTTCTTGGGATGTTTCAGCTCATCAATCCACATTCATGAGAGCTTTGATGATGGACTTCGCCGCTGATAAAAAAACTTGGAATATTAATGATCAATATATGTTTGGCAAGTCATTTCTTGTCTGTCCTGTTACAAAGCCATCAACAAAAACGAAACAGCGAAATATATATTTGCCGGCTGGAACCGATTGGTATGATTTTTATACGAATAAAGAATATCCGGGAGGTGAAATGATTTGTAAAAAAATTTCTTTGGATGAAATACCTCTTTATGTAAAAGCCGGTTCCATAATTCTTTTTGGTCCTGATGTACAATATGCTATGGAGGAACCTTGGAATAATTTAAATATTAGCATTTACCCCGGGAGAGATGCGAAATTTACTTTTTATGAGGATGAATTTGATAATTATAATTATGAAAAAGGTGCCTATTCTGAAATTCCTATATCATGGAATGATCGGACGCAGACTTTGACTTTCGGAAAGCGCAAAGGTATATATAAAGGAATGATTTATAATAGGGTTTTTTCCGTGAAAATAGTTTCAAGTGGAGTGTCAAAGACTTTGCACTATTCCGGTAAATCGGTTAGTCTTCATTTTTAAAAACTGAAAATATTGTTATTTATTTAATTTTAATCGGTAAAACATTGAGATAATTTGTAGACTTATTTTAATCTTCTTATTTTTTTGTATATTTGTAGTGATAAGCCTTTGTTTTTTAATATTATGATTTAAAAAACTATTCAGGAGAATATGGATTATAAGAAAATATATGCTAGAGAGGTATATAGCGGTAGAGATTTTATACGTTATATCTTTTTGGTGGTTTTGATTATGGGTTC
>CAZKSK010000221.1:0-4367 GCA_964555225.1 uncultured Bacteroides sp. | reverse complement strand
TTATTTGGTTAAAAATAATTTGATCAAAAAAGTCAATAAAAATTGAAATCATGAAAAATGAATTTCCTTTGGTAAATTGTGATAAAATCCAAGAAAAATTAAAAGAGTTAGCATCGTTTGGCTTAAATTCTGAAGGAGGAATAGATCGTTGTTTTGGAAGCAAAGCTGATCTAGAGGTCCGTCATTGGTTTCAGAAACAGGGAACAGAATTGGGTTCTAATGTTAATATTGATGCTATTGCCAATATTTGGATAACAGCTCAAGGGGTAAATGACCGATTAAAGCCTATTGTCATAGGCTCTCATTTAGATGCAGTTCCTAATGGGGGGAAATTTGATGGTACTGTAGGAGTCGTGCTGGGCCTTGAAATAATGCGAATTATATTGGAGAATAAAATTAGTCTTCGGCATTCGTTACAAGTTGTTTCTTTTACGGCAGAAGAGCCTAATCCTTATAATATTTCAACAATGGGTAGCCGTAGCATTACTGGTAAAATTGATAAAACTTTTTTATCTGTAGCTTTTCATTCTGGAACAAAAGAACCATTGTCGTCTGCAATCTTTAGAGCCGGTGGAAATATAAATAATTTAGATAATTCTTTATTGCATAAAGGAGATATGGCTGCATTTGTTGAATGCCATATTGAACAAGGACGAAATTTGTTTGATAAAGGCAATTCTATAGGCCTTGTTAATTGTATTACTGGAATTTATCGTGAAGAAATTGAAGTAGATGGAGAATCTAATCATGCAGGAACAACCTTAATGAGAAATAGGCATGATGCTTTTTTAGCTTCTGCAGAAGCTGCATTGGCTCTTGAAAAGACTATAATAGCGCAAGGATCGGATAAAATTGTTGGTACAGTAGGTAAAATAAGCATAGAGCCCAATGCTCCTAATATTATTTCTGGAAAGGCAAAATTTGTTATGGAAATACGAACACAAGATGATGATATTAAAAATAGAATTCTTAATATATTTACTTGTTTATTAAATAATATTTCACGAAATCGAGGAGTTTTATTTACAAGAAAAATAATTTTAAATCAGGAATTTGTTTGTATGTCACCAATCGTAATGAACGCTATTAATTCCTGTTCAAAAGAAAAACTTATGGTTATGCCTAGTATGGCTGGACATGATTCAGTGCATATGACAAATATAGCTCCAACAGGAATGCTTTTTGTGCAAAGTATTGAAGGTATGAGTCATTGTGCTGAGGAAAGGACCGAAATCAAAGATATTTGTGTGGCAGGTAATACTTTATTACATACTATTTTAAAGTTAGACGAAATACTTGATAAAAATGAATGTTGATGATAAGATAATAGTGCCGGAGGTAGTTTTCTACGAAGGAAAATTTCAAAAGGGTAAAGCGATTTGGATTAGTCATAATAAGATATTCGATATTGTTTCTTCGGATTTATTATTCGATAAGAAGTCAAACGTTCAAATAGAATATTGGAATAATATGGCTGTAATTCCAGGTACAATAAATATACATAACCATTGTTTTCAAAGTCTTTTACGGGGAATCGGGGTAGGCAGACCTTTTCTAGAATGGAGAGATGAAACTTTATACAAGATTTCTCCAATGCTTAGTCCCGACGATTTATATACAGGTGCGCTATTTGCATTTGGAGAAATGATGAAATATGGAGTAACTACGGTTTGTGATTATTTTTATGTACATAATAATGGTATAGATAGTGACCAAGCTATAATTGATGCAGCTCGTGATGTCGGTCTTCGTTTAGTTCTTGCACGAACAATGTATGATTGGTCAGGTGCCCCAAGTGGATATGTAGAAGATATTGAAACAGCAGTAAAAACGATAAAATTGCTTGCAAATAAATATAATGAGAGTGAAGATCTTATGACAAATATACTTCCTGCTCCTCATAGTCTTCATGCGGCATCTCCTGAAATGATAAAAAGAGGATATCAATTGGCAAAGGAACTGAATACAAAGTTTCATATTCATGTTGCTGAAGAACCTTTTGAAGTAAATGATATATTAAATAAATATGGAATGCGTCCGGTTGAATATTTTGAACATTTAGGACTTTTAGATAAAAGTATGGTTATGGTCCATGCCGTATGGCTAAATGAAGTTGAATTGTCTTTATTGGGAAAACAGCATGTAAGTTTAGCTTATTGTCCTAGTAGTAATATGTTTTTAGCCGATGGGGTTACAAGAATTGATAAAATGCTGGATTATGGAATACAAATAGGTTTAGGTACAGATGGGGCATGTAGTAATAATCGTATAAGTGTTTTTGAAGAAATGAGGATGGCATCATTGCTTCAAAAAGTTACAAGACTTGATGCATCATTAGTTAATACCGAGACTGCATTTAGAATGGGAACAAGCTGGGGAGGACAAATTTTAGATTTGCCAATCGGAGAAATACGAATTGGTAATAAAGCAGATTTGGTCGGCTTAAATATAAAGGACTTATCGTTACAACCCTTATATCCAGATTATGAACAATTATTACCTAATATAGTGTATTCAATGCAACCTTCTGCAATTGCAAGGGTAATGGTTAATGGAAAAACAACAGTAAAAGATAATCATATTATGACTATTCCGGAAAAGATTATCGAGAAAAGAGTTTCGTCTCTTATGAGTAGAATTTATATTAATTCTTTCAATAATAAAATACAAGCTTAAAAATTTAAAGACATGAAAAAAATTTTAAAGTTATTTTTAGTAATGAGTCTTTCTGTTGCAATACCAAATTTTTTGTATGCGACATCTAAAGTTAAAATCTCATTTGATGAATTTCATGGTTACAATGAGACTGTAAATTATCTCAAAGCTGTAAATAAGGCGTACCCATCTATTACAAAGTTATTAGAAATAGGGAAGAGCACACAGAATAAAGTAATTTATATGTTGGTAATAACTAATCAAAAAAGTGGGACTACATTGGACCGAGAAAAAAAATTAGTGTATGAGAGAAAATTAGAAGTTCCTAATCCTCCTATAACGGATTTAGATTTAGGAAAACCAGGTTTTTTATTACTAGGGGCATTACATGGAGATGAAAAAACGGGTACAGAAGTTTGCCTTTATTTTATTGATCAAATGTTATCTAAATACAATGAGGATTCTTCGGTGACAAAAGATATAGATACAAAAGTTTTTTATGTTTGTCCGATGGTTAATACTTATGGGACTCATAAAACATTAGGAGAAGAAAAAATTGATATTGATAGAAATTTTCCTGAAGGATGGTTTGTTGGTGATATAATGCCTGATGAAGCTAAAAATTATAATGATCGTATAAGTGGATATCGTGGTGAAATGCATCCTGCTGGTGAGGGTAAATTCCCAACATCCATTCCGGAATCACATGCAATTTGTGAATTTATTGTCGATCATCCTAATATAATTTTTGCAAATGATTATAATGGAACAGGAGGAAATGTATATAGACCGATGGGTGTAAAAGGCGACTATCGAATGGAAAAACGTGATATTACAGTGTATGATGGAATTATGGCTCCTAAATATAAAGAATTATGTGGTTGCCAGAAATGGGAATCTGCATCGGAATCAGGTACGGAACAGCATGGTTTACTAATTGATTGGTTATATAAACAACAAGGCATATATTCATTGTCTATTCAGCCTTGTAATGATAAAGAAGAAAATACAAAAACATTATTGTCTACTTGTGAAAAACAATTTCAATTCTGTTCATTTTGTATTGGGTTAATGCCACAAATAAAGATAGATAATGTAAAAGTAAGTAAAAAAGAAGGTTATGGAATGGTCGTTTTAAATATATCTGCAGAAGTTGAAAATGCCGGAGTATTACCTACAACTCTTAAGAACGCGCAGTTTATGCCAATGAACAGGGGTGATGTTGTGTGGTTAGTTAGTAAGAATAATCAATTAATATTTCTTTCAGGTAATCCTTGTCAAAAAGTAGGGGCTTTGGATGGAACACAAATCATTAATGGCAGTACATGTGATAATCACAAGAAAGAAGTGAACTGGCAAGTTACTTTAAAAAGTAAAGATACAATTAAAATTGTAGCATCTTCCCTTAAAGGCGGAACTACAGCAAAAGAAGTAAGATATTAATCATTTAAATTAAAAACGATATGAAAAAATATATATTATTTATTTGCTTATTTGCCTTGACAAGTGTTATGTGGGGGCAGAAGAAAATACAGACAAATTTAGGAGGTCCTCATGGTGAAATGGACTTTGTTATTAATTGGAAACAGTTTTATTCATATGATGAGTATGTGAAAATCATGCATGATATGCAAAAGAAGTATTCTGATATATGTTCAATAAAAAGCATAGGAAAAAGTCGTATGGGACGGGATCAATACGTATTGACCATT
>CAZKSK010000220.1:0-4388 GCA_964555225.1 uncultured Bacteroides sp. | reverse complement strand
GGTGCTGCACAGGTCAAGAGTATGAAAAAGGTTGCCGGTACATTAAAAATCGATATGGCTCAATATCGTGAATTGGAATCTTTTTCAAAATTCAGTAGTGATGTGGATCCCGTAACGCAGATGGCTTTGGATAGAGGTAGAAAGAATAATCAGTTATTAATTCAACCACAGCATAGTCCAATGCCTGTCGGTGAGCAAATTGCTATTTTATATTGTGGTATGCATGGATTGATGAAGGCAGTATCTGTTGACGAAGTTCGAATCTTTCAAGATAAATTTCTTGATAGAATGCGTACGGTTCACCAGAAGGATGCACTTGATGTGCTGTCTTCCGGAATGATTAATGATGATGTTTGTTCAATTATAGAGAAAGAAGCAGAGGCTATTTGCTTGACTTTAACCAAATAACGTATGGCATCACTGAAAGAAATAAAAACAAGAATCGGTTCTGTTCAAAGTACATTGAAGATCACATCGGCTATGAAGATAGTGGCTTCAACAAAATTGAAGAGAGCTCAAGTTGCTATTCAAATGGTGCTTCCTTATGAGCGGCAAATGAACCGTATTCTCACCAATTTCTTATCGGCTGAAAATAGTAATATTGAATCTCCGTATATTCAGGATAGAAAGGAAAAAAAGATTGCAATCGTTACGGTTGCATCTAACAGCAGTTTGTGCGGCGGTTATAATTCTGAAGTGATTCGCAATACAACTCAATTGCTTAAGGAATATGAAGGATTTGGAAAAGACAACGTTACTGTATATCCTATAGGACGTAAAGTCGCTCAGACTCTAAATGGTAATACTTATTCAGTTGCAGATGATTATAAGTTAATTGGCGATAAACCAAATTACAAAGATTCATCCGAATTGGCCCGGAAGTTAATGGACTTGTATATGAAAAAAGAAATCGACAAGGTGGAATTAGTTTACATGCATTTTGTAAGTACCGGGGTACAACTATTGAGAAAGGAAACCTTTTTACCATTACAATTGCCAAAAGTAAACCCGTCGGACTCGAAAGATGAATTCAATTCGGATTATATTTTTGAACCTTCGCAAACAGCTATTTTGAATAGTTTGTTACCTGAATATATTCGATTCAAAATGTTTGCTACTCTTCTTGATGCAAATACCAGTGAGCATGCTGCACGCATGGTTGCCATGCAACAGGCTACCGATAATGGAAATGATTTGTTGCAAGATCTGAATATTGCATATAATAAAGGTCGTCAGCAAGCCATTACAAATGAGTTGCTCGATATTGTTGGTGGAAGTATAAAGTAATTATTCTTATTATATATAAAAAACCTCTGTTTGCTTTCTGGTAAACGGAGGTTTTTTTGTTATATGATTTGCTAAATACACTCAAATACTTTCATATTAATAAAAAAATCGACAAATTTGCATCAAAATACTATGTTACGATGAAAGTAACCTTATTGCAAAGAGATATTGTATGGAATAACCCGAGAGAAAACGTAAGTCGACTTAGTATTACGTTGGATAGATATCATAATACCGATTTATTTATCTTACCTGAAATGTGGACAACCGGCTTTGCGGTTGAACCGCATGACATAGCCGAAGATACCCACAGTGATTCTTTGCACTGGATGCAGAAAGTTGCAGAGGAAAAGGAATGTGCCATATGTGGCAGTATTGCCATTAAGGACAAAGAAGGATATCATAATCGCTTTTATTTTGTCAAACCTGATGGAACAACCATATATTATGATAAGCGCCATCTTTTTACTTACGGAGGCGAAGATAAAAATTATGTCAGAGGCAATGAACGGGTGATCGTCGAGTACAAGGGTATACGCATGTTGCTTTTAGTGTGTTATGATTTACGGTTTCCTGTGTGGAGTCGATACAACGAAGATTATGATATAATAATCTATGTAGCGAATTGGCCTACAAGCCGTGTCGATGTCTGGACAACCCTATTGAAAGCTCGTGCATTGGAAAATCAGTGTTTTGTAATTGGAGTAAATCGAGTAGGGAAAGATCCCTATTGTCCTTATTGCGGACGCAGTATCGTCTATGATGCTTACGGGAAGATAATTGCGGAAGGTGAAGGAGACAAGGAATGCGAAGTCTCTGTGGAAATTAACATGGAAAAACAAAACTCCTTTCGAAAGAAGTTCCCTGTTTTGAATGATAGAGACAAATTTAATAATGAATAATATAATAAGAATTTAGATATCTAAGAATGAGTAAATTATTACTATTGGGCGACCAGGCAATAGCTTTAGGCGCCATCAATGCAGGTCTGAGTGGGGTATATGCCTATCCGGGCACTCCTTCAACCGAGATAACGGAATATATACAGGATTCCAAAGTAGCCCGGGAGCGGAAAATACATAGTCGTTGGTGTACAAATGAAAAAACGGCGATGGAAGCGGCTTTGGGTATGTCATTTGTCGGAAAACGAGCTTTGGTTTGTATGAAACACGTCGGTCTGAATGTCTGTGCCGATTGTTTCGTCAATTCAGCTATGACTGGAGTAAACGGAGGACTTGTAGTTTTGGTTGCTGATGATCCTTCCATGCATTCTTCACAAAATGAACAGGATTCGCGCTTTTATGGAAAGTTTGCCATGATTCCTACATTGGAACCTAGTAATCAACAGGAAGCTTATGATATGATGGATTATGCATATGATTTGTCTGAATCCGTGCATCTTCCTGTTTTGATGCGAGTAACAACACGCATGGCACATTCACGTGCTGTGATTGAAGTCGGAGAAATCAAGGAAGAAAATACATTACATTTTCCTGAAAATGAGCGTGAGTGGGTTTTGCTACCGGCCATTGCCCGTAAGAGAAATGAAATAGTTACCGGTCAGCAAAAAGATTTGAGACAGAAAGCCGAAGCGTCTGTTTATAATCGTTTTATAGATGGGAAAAACCACAAGATGGGCATCATAGCATCGGGTATTGCTTTCAATTATTTAATGGAATGTTTTCCAGGTGGATGCGATTATCCTGTATTGAAAATTTCCCAATATCCGCTGCCGAATAATGCCATTACCAAATTGATAAAAGAATGTGATTCCTTATTTGTCCTGGAAGAAGGTCAGCCTTTTATTGAAGATCAAATTCGAGGTGTTCTTCCATTGGATAAGCCTGTAATGGGTAAATTGTCAGGAGAACTTCCAAGAACAGGTGAACTGAATACCGATTTGGTAAAGAAAGTTCTGGGTATACAGAACGATGAGTGTTATGCTCCGTGTGAAGATGTAACTCCTCGGCCACCGGCATTATGTCAAGGGTGTGGTCATCGCAGTGTCTATGAAGCTCTCAATCTCGTAATAAAGGATTATCCTAATGCAAAAGTATTCGGAGATATCGGTTGCTATACTTTAGGAGCTCTTCCTCCTTATCGTGCTATCAGTACCTGCGTGGATATGGGAGCTTCCATTACCATGGCTAAGGGCGCTGCCGATGGAGGTTTATTTCCGGCAATAGCCGTTATCGGTGATTCAACCTTTACTCATTCCGGAATGACCGGTTTGCTTGATGCCGTCAATGAAAATTCTCCAATCACAATTGTGATTTCAGATAATTTGACAACAGCTATGACCGGAGGGCAAGATTCTGCGGGAACAAATAAGTTTGAGGCAATTTGCAAAGGATTGGGAGTACCGGAAGAACATGTGAGAGTTGTTGTTCCATTATCGAAAAATATGGATGAAATTACTCAAATCATTCGTGAAGAAATTGAATATCAAGGAGTGAGTATTATCATTCCTCGTAGAGAATGTATTCAGACAGCTTCCCGTCATGCAAAGGAGCGAGCTGCAAAACAGGCCGCTGAGAAAAAAGCTTAATTATTAAAGGTGTTTATTATGAAATCAGATATTATTTTATGTGGTGTAGGTGGACAAGGTATTCTTTCCATCGCAACAATAATCGGAGAGGCTGCCATGAATGAAGGCCTCTATATTAAACAGGCAGAAGTTCATGGAATGAGTCAGCGTGGCGGTGATGTTCAGAGTAATCTGAGGATATCGTCGAATCCTATATCGTCCGATCTTATTCCATTGGGAGAAGCGGATGTAATCATTTCCATGGAACCCATGGAAGCTCTTCGTTATCTTCCTTATTTATCAAAGAAAGGTTGGATTATTACCTCATCCGTTCCCTTCGTGAATATCAACAATTATCCGGATATGGAAAAACTTAAAGCCGATTATACCAAACTGGGAAATGTGATTTTCTTCGATATCGAAAAATTGGCAAAAGAAAATAATATTCCACGTTCTGCCAATATGATATTGTTGGGAGCCGCACAAAAAGCGTTGGGTTTGGATTTTGATAAATTGGAAGCTGCCGTTCGTCGGGTTTTCGGCAGAAAAGGAGACTCGGTTGTCGAAGCCAATA
>CAZKSK010000219.1:0-4398 GCA_964555225.1 uncultured Bacteroides sp. | reverse complement strand
TACGAACATCAAGGTAATCATAATATTGATTAATGGCCTGATTTCTATTTCTTATAACATCAGGCATAATATTACCTGCCCGATAAATGAAGTCAAAATTCACCTCGTAGACGTCATCATATTGATCTTCTGTTAAATTCATCTCATATGCCATGCGATCTGTCAAAAACCGTGCATCCCTCCTTGCCGAAGAAATACTATATGCAAATGCATCTGCTGTAGGCATTACGCTCATTAAGCATAAAACAAATCCTATTGCTAATAACTTTTTCATATTACTTGATTTTTAATTGTTAATATTTTATTTTTCATTAGCAAATATAAAGGATTCAAAATGTGAAAGCAAAAGAAATGCCCTACACTTTTAAAGGATTTTCCCTATCTATTTATCGGGTTTTATCCTCAAGTTAGATGAATTCCATCTTCACAAAGTATTATGAGTTTTTTCTTGTAAAGATCACCAACAGCTTTTTTAAAAGTTTTTTTACTTACTCCAAATTCTGAATAAATATCTTCAGCATTTGTTTTATCATTTATTTCAGTAAACCCATTATGTTCTTTAATATAAGTCAAAAGATCCTCTGAAAAATCATCCACCTTTTTGAAACCTTCCGGCTGAAGTTCTAAATCTATTTTTCCATCATCCCTCACATGCTTCACATAAGCTTTCATCTTCATACCCGAATGCACCGGTTGAAATACTTCATTTGCATAAATAAGACCATTATACTTATTCTCTATCACGGCTTTGAAACCCAGGTCCGTCTTCTGCCATATTACAATATCAACACTATCACCATCTTGATAATCCGGAATCTCTTTCGATAAGAAATGCTCAATCTTAGCTGAAGCAACTATGCGATAACTCTCTTCATCAATATAGCAATGAACAAAATATTCTTTTCCTTGTTGCATCTTCATTTTCTGTTCTCTAAAAGGTACAAACAAATCTTTCATTAATCCCCAATCAAGAAATGCGCCAAAACGATTTACCCATGCGACCTTCAAAGATGCAAATTCTCCAACTTTTATATAAGGTTCAAGCGTTGTTGCGACTAATCGTTCTTCATTATCCAGATAAAGAAAAACACGTAAAAGATCTTTCTCTTTTATATTTTCAGGTACATACCTCAATGGTAAAAGTATTTCACCTTCTTCACCTCCATCCAAATAGAGTCCAAAATCAACAAATTTAACAACCTCCAATTCATTGTAATCGCCTAATTTTATTTTCATACATTTTAATTTATAGTGAAAGTTTCAGAATCTTCATTTTCTAACTCTTCAACCAGCGGTTGATCCTTTATCAATTCATCTGCCGTTTGTTCATCTTCTATTTTTTCTCCAGAAGATTGAACATCTTGCTGTATAAGTCCATCTACCATATGAATGGTACGGTCTGTAATGGATGCTAAAGCCTCATCATGAGTAACAATAATAAAAGTTTGTCCAAACTTATCGCGCAAATCAAAAAATAATTGATGTAATTCTTCCTTATTATGAGAGTCCAAACTACCCGAAGGTTCATCAGCCAAAATAACCTCAGGATTATTTATTAAAGCACGAGCGACAGCCACTCTTTGCTTTTCTCCTCCACTCAGTTCATTTGGTTTATGATTAGCACGATCTACCAATCCCATAAAATCCAAAAGCTCCATAGCATGAGATTTTGCTTTTTTTTTCCCCTCTCCATAAATAAAAGCCGGAATCATCACATTTTCCAACGAAGTAAATTCAGGAAGTAACTGATGAAACTGAAAAACAAAACCAATCTTTTTATTTCGAAAGACACAAAGCTCTTTTTCTTTCATCCGGTTCACTTCAATTCCATCATACAAAACGCGACCTCCATCCGGGCGATCTAAAGTTCCCATTATTTGAAGCAAGGTGGTTTTTCCGGCACCACTAGGCCCTACAATACTGACAATCTCTCCTCTATCAACATTCAAATTAATTCCTTTCAAGACCTGCAAAGAACCAAAACTTTTTTTAATACCTTCTAACTGTATCATAATTTTTTAATTACATATTCTGCTAAATAACAACCAAAAACAGCAGGCATATAACTAATAGTACCAGCTGTAGTTTTTTTATTCCTCTCATTTTCAATTAATAAAATAGAATTTCTATCAGCTTGCTCAGTACTAAAAACAATAGGTAAACTATGTCTCATACCACTTTTTCGTAATTCAGAACGTACGGCTTTACTTAAACCACAATGATAAGTATCCCAGACATCAGCAAATTTAATTTGAGTAATATCACTTTTTGCCCCAGCTCCCATACTACTAATAATTTTAATATTGCGTTTCCATGCATTTTCTATCAGACAACATTTAGGCGTAATCGTATCTATTGCATCAACAATAAAATCATATTTTTCTCTATCTAACAAAGCAGGAATAATTTCAGCATCTAAAAAAACAGCAAAAATCTTAATTTTAACATCCGGATTTATCTCGTGGAAACGCTGGGATATAACATCAACCTTTCTTTGTCCTATCGTAGAATGTAAAGCTATCAACTGACGGTTAATATTGGACTCTTGGACTACATCTGCATCAATTAAGGTCATATGACCAACCCCAGCCCGACAAAGCATTTCTGCCGCATAAGAACCAACACCACCAACACCTGCTACCAGAACATTTGCATTCTGCAAACGTTGCATCTTTTCTTCACCCAGTAAAAGGGTCGTTCTCTGTTTCCAATCCTCTATCATATTTTCTTAAAAAAACGGTAAAACCATTTATATACCACATCATATGTAGAACGAGTCTCTCTATAAGCCAAAAGTCCACTTGTAAAGGTAATATCCTGAGGATTGCCAAATTGATCAGGATAAATAATCATAAAGTTTCTTCCCGAAAAATTTTCATTAATAAATCGAGATAAATGATCAAAATTATGTTCATATGAAATGGCACCTCTACGAGCACATACAATAACAAGCAAATAATCAGGACTCAATTGTTCAACAATGTGATTTATATCATTCCATGAATCCATCTCAAAAAATTCCACTCTGACATTCTCATATTTACCTTTCACAAAACGTTGAATCTTCATCAGAGTATCAGACTGACCAAAGAAACGTATTCGGCAACTTAACTGCTCTCCCATCATAGATAAATGTCCTATCCATTTATAAAAGCCCGCTTCATATTCTGCCTTAGGAGGAACAAGAACGAGAATCCGTCTCAAAGTATTAACCGGTAAATTACAATTTACGATCATTAACTGACTATTGGTTTCTTGCAACAATCCATTTGTCAACTTACCATAAAAACTATCTACTACATTTTCTTTATGATGCAATCCTATAATAATATCTGTAATATGCTGTTCATTTACTACATGCAATATACCTGATGTTATACTGGTCCCTACTTTAGTCTGCATTTGCATGGAGACATCCGCTGCTGCTGCAACTTTTGCTGCATTATTTAAGGCTTGACGCCCTCTTTTCTCTTGAAGCGAAATATTTTCAGTATCACATACTACATTTAATCCTATTAATTCCTTACACGATCTATCATCACGGATCATCAACGCAATATTTACTAAATTCTCGACATTATTCGGATTTGCCAATGGAATCAAGATCCTTTCTTCTCCCATAGAATCCTCATCTTCTAAATGTTCTTCACCCATCGCTATTTTTTTTGCAGCTTTTTCAGTAATAAAAGAACTTACCATACAAGTTACTAAGATTAACAACACAGTCCCATTCAGAATATCTTCATTCAATAAACGTTCTCCATTAGGTAATATGATATTATATCCGACCAACACAGCTGCTAATGTTGCTGCTGCTTGTGCATTACTCAATCCATACATTAAATTTCTCTCTATTACTGACATTCCATATATTTTCTGAGTTAACCAAGAAGCGATCCATTTACCGACAAGAGCCACAACAATCATAACGAAAGCCACTTTTATAGCTTCGTCTTTCCCAAATATTACATGTAAATCGATAAGCATACCTACTCCTATCAAAAAATATGGTATAAAAAGAGCATTGCCAACAAATTCAATACGGTTCATTAAAGGCGAAATATGAGGAATAAGTCTATTTAATGCAAGACCAGCCAAGAATGCTCCTAAAATGCCTTCCATTCCAACAATTTTCATTAATCCTGCTCCCAAAAAAGACATTGCAAGAACAAATATAAACTGCATGACATTATCACTGTACCGTTTAAAAAAACATCGTCCAATCCGTGGAAAGAAAAACATAATTCCCCCTCCTATTGCAATGACCTTTATTACCAAAAAGATCCAAAACAGTCCATTTGATTCGCCCTTAAACAATCCTCCTATTACAGCTAAGACTAATAATGTAAGAGTATCTGTAATCGCTGTTCCTCCTACGGCTATACTCACACTACGATG
>CAZKSK010000218.1:0-4401 GCA_964555225.1 uncultured Bacteroides sp. | reverse complement strand
TGTAGTTACGGTATCCTGACTGACAGGTGCAAGAGCCGTTGCATCCGCAGCCGGTTTGCCTTCTCCTTTAAAATTAAATTCCACACTTGTAGGTGGTAAACAGTTCTGATCATTACATGCTCCATATTCCAAATATCCTTTCACCGAATATTTTGGAGCTGTTATTTTAATATTTTGAACGAAGGTCGCTTCATGTTCAAAATAACGAACATTCATCTCAAAGAGATCATCATATTTTGAAAGTTCTTTTCCACGTGGCATTAATTTACCATCGACAACAGCACCATCTGTCGCTTCAAGATTAAAAGTGGCTGAAGTCGGTCCATTAGCAGGAAGAGCTGTAGAATACACATGCCATCCATTATCTATTGTACCGTGAAATATTATCTCTATTTTATCGGGAGCTATTTTCTTCTGCGAAACCGAAAAATGTATAGGATCTCCTCCACTTTGTGCTTGTATGATGAGACTCACAGCTAAAAAAAGCCAGGTAAACAATAATTTTCTATTCATTTTACGTTGGAATTAGTCATAATACATTAAGGGAACAAATTTACATGAAAATCTTGATTTTCATATATCCGGAAGAAAAAAACTTTGATATTATCATCACTAATTATTATTAAAAGGAAGAAAATAGCCATAGTGTCATAAACTTCAATCTGACATTTTTTTTACCTTTGCACCTGTATTCAAAGCCCGACAATTAACGAGATTTTGTATGAAGACAGAAGACAAATATATCATAATGACCACAAGTCCTGTACCCAAATTGATTATCAAACTGGCGATTCCCACTATTATCAGTATGTTAGTCACTTCCTTATATAATCTCGCGGATACTTATTTTGTTGGGCACATTAGTACACAAGCTACGGCGGCTGTAGGAGTTTCTTTTGCAGCCATGTCAGTCATTCAAGCCATAGGATTCTTTTTCGGGCATGGTTCCGGTAATTTTATTTCACGAAAACTGGGAGCTCGTGATATACCTGCCGCCCAACAAATGGCAACTACAGGATTTGTATATGCATTTCTTGTCGGACTGATTCTCATGATCCTCGGGTTATCTTTTCTAGAACCGTTAAGTATTCTTTTAGGCTCTACTCCAACTATATTACCCTATACTAAAACTTATCTGGGAATCATACTTTTGGGCGCTCCTTTTTTTACTTCTTCTCTTGTCCTCAATAACCAAATGAGATTTCAAGGAAATGCCGCCTATGCCATGGTTGGAATTGTTTCCGGTGCAGTTTTAAATTTGATTCTTGCTCCCATCCTTATTTTTGTATTTGATATGGGTATTGCCGGAGCCGGAATAGCAACTATAACCAGTCAGTTTTTCAGTTTTATTCTTTTGTTATTCATGGATCAACGTTCCAGTAACATTCATATCCGACTCACAAAATTTGTTCCTTCCAAGAGTTTTATTAACGAAATAATCAAAGGCGGCTCCCCTTCGCTATGTCGACAGGGGCTAGCCTGCTTGGCAACCTTAATGCTGAATATCGCTGCAGGAACTTATGGAGATGCTGCTATTGCAGGTATGAGTATCGTAACCCGCGTTTGCTTTTTTGTTTTTGCCTTTTTAATCGGTTTGGGACAAGGTTTTCAACCTGTATGTGGATTCAACTATGGAGCTAAAATTTATGGGAGGGTGCGCGAAGGCTTCCGTTTCAGTGTAACTTCAGGTTCTATTTTTTTGGTAATCGTATCGACTTTGGGATTTATCTTTGCTCCTGAAATAGTAGAAACATTTCGCCATGATCCTGCTGTAGTTTCGGTAGGAGCTGTAGCTCTGCGATGTCAACTGGTTGTTTTGCCTCTTTCAGCATTTACTACTATAAGTAATATGATGTTACAAACAATTCGAATGAGTGTAAGGGCAACGATATTGGCATCTGCTCGTCAAGGAGTTTTTTTCATTCCGCTTATTCTTATTCTTCCTCATTTCATTGGACTAACCGGTGTTGAAATTTGTCAAAGCCTATCAGATATCCTTACATTATTACTTACGATTCCACTCACAATACCAATATTACGTAGAATGAAATGATTCCATCACACCACAAAATAAGTCAACCTTATTATTTAACTAATGCTACGAAATTTCTGGGGAAAGGAGTTTCAAATTCCATTCTTTCTCTGGTAACAGGATGAATAAAATCCAAACGATAGGCATGAAGAGCCAACCGCCTAATAGGATTAACAAGACTTCCATATTTTGCATCACCCACTACAGAATGCCCCAAATCCTGCATATGTACACGAATCTGATTTTTTCTACCCGTCTCCAATTTTAAATCTACCAAAGAATAGAGTTCGTTTCTTTTCAACGTATGGTAATGAGTCAATGCGTACTTCCCCCCATTATCCGTCGGACTGGAATAGGTGATAAATGACTTATTATCTTTCAACCAAGACTCGACAGAACCGTGATCTTGTTCCATAGCCCCCTCTATTACCGCTACATAACGACGGTCCGTGACAATATCATGCCAATTAGTCTCCAAAATTTGTTCCGTATCACGGTCTTTGGCATACATCATCAAACCGGACGTTTCACGATCCAGACGATGAACCACATGAGCCGTGCATTTCCAATGTTTTTTCTTAAAATACTGATCAAGTACCGATTTTACACTAAATTGATTTGTATTCGAACCCATTGACAGGATACCTTCTGCTTTCTCTATAATTATGAGCCATTTATCTTCATACAGAATTTTCACAAATTTATTCTGCATTTCGCTGTTATTCTTATGCTTCCTGATATCTACAATCATTCCGGGCCTTAATTCAAAATCATATTGAGTAACCTTTTGACGATCCACAGTCACGCCTCCTCCGGAAAGAACAGCCTTAGCTTTTGAACGACTTATGCCACTCATCTGTTTCATGATATAATCCAATAATGGCATGGACTCTTTCACCGTAAATTCATTATACTTCGAACGAGCATAAACCTCTGCTCTTGTCATACTTGACTCTTTTTTCCTTTCCATTCTCTTTCTTTATCAAACGTGTGATTCGCTCATATCTACTTTTAACGAATGCAAAGATACAGCAAAAGTCTTTTCACCAGACAAAACCATTAAAAATTGTTCAAATATTTTGTAAATGCTATTCCTTTACTTATTTTTGCTTAACTTAATTAAGTTTCGTAGGAATGATTAGAAATTTAAGTAAAAAGACATTTACTATATCCTCAATATTACTTATTGGTGTTGGAATCTTTACTTCAATAATCTGTATAATAAATATTCAACATATAAGCGACAATGTGTTGAAGATATATCTCATTTTACTTACTTGTATACTCATTCTTTTATCTATCTGCTTTATTACAGGTATTTCCATCCTATCAAAAAAAAGAAAAGACAGAATCAAAGATATAAGGCAATTCAGAAATAAAATATGTCATCTTACACAAGCAACAAATATAATGGTCATACAATATGACGTAAAGAAAAAAACGTTTATCCGATGGAAAGATACCGGAGATGAAATCTATAGATATTTCTCAATTCAAGATTATCTTAGTCGTATTTATCCTGAAGATTCGTCTATTGCTACGAAACTTGTGAAAATCATGGACGGACGGAGAATGAATCATTATACTTGTGAATTTCACTATAAAATACCAGATACGAAAGACTATTCTTGGCAATACAATGATATCTATGAATACGAAATAGATAAAAAGGGAAAAGTAAGCAGTTATATAGGTATATGTCAAAAGCATAATCAAGTCCACAAGATGAAAGAAAAAATAAATTTATTTCGACAAAAAAGTTCATTCGTTTTGACTTCTTGCAATATATATATCATTCGTTATAATACTAAAACGCATATAATTACTCTTTTAGATCAAAGTGGAGAAAACCGTGACCGGATTATCCCATTCAATGCTCTTGAAAGCTATATACATCCGGATGATATAGGAAGTATTGATTCATTCAAACGGATACTTGATACTCATCAAGTAGAACATGCTCATGCCGAATTCAGATATAAACTTGATCCAGAAATTAACAAGTATGAATGGATTGATATCAATGCTTCTGCATTCGAATATGACAAACAAAACGAAATAAACAGTTATATGTGCCTTTGCCGTAACATAAACGAATGGAAAGATGCAATGAAAGAAATGGCTGATTTGCGTGATAAAGCAGAAATGGCAAATAAACTAAAAACTGCTTTTCTAGCAAATATGAGTCACGAAATCCGTACTCCTCTTAATTCAATTCTTGGCTTTTCCAATTTGTTATCTAACGACATATCTGCTGAAGATAAAAAGATTTTCCAGAATATTATTGAATCTAATACGGAACAATTACTAAATATTATTGATGATATTATAAACTTATCTAAAATAGAGTCCGGATATATCAACTTAAG
>CAZKSK010000217.1:0-4406 GCA_964555225.1 uncultured Bacteroides sp. | reverse complement strand
TATCTGTTCGGAATTGTTTTTGGATGGGGGTTGGCCGGAATGTGGGTAGGCTTTGCTTTGGACGAATGTTCCAGAGGAACCTTGCTCTATTTCAGATGGAAATCGAAGAAATGGATGTTGCGGAATTTAATACGCCCAATTGTTAAAATAGACTAAACTCTATCTTTGCTTGGAACTTTTACCCCTGCTTCTACGTCTTACTTATGTGTGATTTAATTTTTATAGGTTTTATATGAAGAAGGGGATACTTTTAATTTTGTTTTTTCTGCCGTTTCTATTCTTCGGATGTAAGTCGGCTCAAGGGGCGAAAGCTTCTTTTACAGATTTAAATGGCGAATGGAATGTGGTTGAGATAAATAACAAAAAAGTAGTCCCCGAAGTATCAACCCAGGTTATGATATTTGATGTGTCTGCAAAGCGTATAAGCGGTCATTCGGGCTGCAACCGGTTTTCCGGAGCAATTGAATACACAGACACACATAAAAATATAATTAAGTTTCTGCAAGTAGCTTCTACACGAATGGCTTGTCCGGATATGGAAGGCGAAATGGAGATGCTGGAAGCTATAAACAAAATTGTTAGATTTGAAGCCCTTGAAAAAGGCAAGCCGGTACAGTCTATTGCTCTGTATGGAACAGATGGAAGCAGACTAATGGTTATCGGCAAACGGTAAATAGTATTTAGTAGTTGTAAACAAGAGAAGGGTGCTCCCGCGATGGAAGCGCCCTTTTCATATTGTAATCAGTAGTCCAAATTTTTAATCTTTACCCCTCAACTTTTGTAGGTTATCTATTTTTAATTATCAACCTGAAAAGTGAATCAGTAGCTAAAAGTATAGTTAAATCCGGCTTTAAACCATATACCCGGTTGAGGGATATTTCCCAGATCGTAATATACGGCGTCAAACAGATTGTTCACCTCGGCATAGAAGGTTGCCTTCTTAAGAGAATAGCTTATATTCAGATCTGCTACACAATAAGGAGCGTAGGCTTCCTCCCTTGCGGGCTTAAGTGCCTCGTACCGGGTAAAACTTCCGGCCCTGTCCTGCCAGCGCACATACCAGGTGGCAGAGATGTTTTTAGATAACTTGTGACTAACCTGGGCGCTGAATTTATGTTTCAGATAATCCAGTGCGTAATTGGAAATATATCCTTCGCTGGACTTGTCCTGGTCTATATAGCTATAGCCTAATGAAACCTTCTTAATAAAGAATGATTCGCCAAAGACCTCTTCGGGTAAGAAGGTGATGTTGGTCTCTATACCCAGATTGTTTACTTCGGTCAGGTTTTTACTTTCCCATAAATCATCCGGATTTTGTTTCACCCAGTCAATCATGTTGCTACCTTTCCTGTAGAATCCGGCAATATGTCCGTTCAGGAAGTGGGTTCCATATTTAATACCCAATTCAAAGGCCTCACTCTCTTCGGGTAAAAGATTGGGATTTCCGATGTTGGTTTTACTCTTATAATACAAATCGGTGAAGGTTGGCATACGCAACGACCTGTTCCAGCTTCCATATACCTTGGTGTTGGTGCCGATGCGGTAACTAGCGTCGATACCCGGATACAACCTTATCTTATTGTCGAGGTCGGTATGGTAATTGGCGAGCAATCCAGCCGAAAGAGTGAACCGTTTTAATAAAATATTATGTTCGAGGAAAAAACTCAGGTTACTACGGTTGGCACCTTTGGTGAAAAATATACCATCGTATGAAGGAACTTCCTGGGGTTGTTTAAGATCCGTACCCAAAACGTTGCTTCGGATGCCTTCGTTGCGGAATTCCGTCCCCGCTGTGGTTTGTCCCAGTGCCCACGAAGTTGAAGCATTAAGGGAAGAACCGAAAACCTGCGATTCGTGGTAATTGTGCCCCGTGTACCAGGAGGCAGGGTTATCGCGGAACAACTCGAAACGATCGGTGTGTCGTGTCCAATATAATTTGGGTGTGAAGCGAATCCGTCCTTTTGTCTCCGCACCGGCCGATAAGAAATACCGGCGTGTTTTGTCGTACTGGTTGGGATAGGCAGCCGAATAAAAACTATTGGCCCCGTAGCCTTTGTCGTTTATACCCGCCTGAAAGGATAGATCGGCCTCATCAGTCCTGGCTACCCCTTGCCAGAATAGATTGAGTATCTTAAAATCGGTATTGTCTGTATAGCCACCCGAAGAATTGTATCCGGCCGAAAGACGCTGACTGAAATTACCAGACTGGTGGTTGATGCCCGCTTCCAGTTTCCACCATTCGTGCATACCTGCGGATACATCTGTAGTGATCACCTTTTCGGCTTTCGCTTTGGTAATGATGTTTATGGCTCCGGCAAAAGCACTGGCTCCGAAAATACGGGAAGCCCGACCCGAAATAATTTCTATACGTTCAATGTCGGAAAGGTTGACAGGAATATCGAAGCTGTAATGACCTGTCTGAGGGTTGGAAAGATTCACGCCGTTAAGAAGTACGGCAATCTGATCGAAAGTTCCTCCGCGGATGGAAATATCGGCCTGGGTTCCCCCTTCGCCTCGTTGCCGCACATCCACGCCTGCGGCATACTCTAATAAATCCTGGATACTGGTGACCGGCGCCGCCGCAATCTCGCGGGCTGAAATAACCGTCACAATTCTGGCAGCCTGATTCAGCGCCATGGGTGCTCTTGAGGCGGTAACCTCCACTTCGTCCAACGAAACCGATGTTTCTTCTTCCGAAGCAGCATGCTTAATTACTTCCTGAGCCTGAGCCGTGTCCGGAAGGGCAAAGAGCAGGGTTGAGGCCGTAATAACGCCAATGTTCACCACTTTGTGCAAACTGCAGAAAACAGCAAAGTTCTTCCGTGCAAAACGACGGAAACGCAGTGCTTGTCCTGCAATCTTTTCAACTTTTTTCATTTGTAAATTAATTTGTTATTATAATGATAAAGAAAAAGGAACAGACTCTACCCGAAGGCTATGTAGCTATATCTTGAAGAGCCGATTCCATATTTATTTTTTAACAGGATAATCTTTATAAAGCAAATACTTTTTTCTCATTTTACGGTAATTGTCCAGCTCCGGCTTCCACGAATCCCGAATCTCCTTTTCGCTCATTCCCCGGATAATCTGATAGCGAAGCTGTTTAGTGCCGGCCAACAGGTCGAACCACGAAGGTCTGGAGAAAAAGAAAGCCTGATCCTTGCCCGCCATCTTATAGAAATCGAGCAGAAAACGCAACGTTAATCCCCCTTCGAAAGGCAGTTCCCTCAGGTCGACCCCGTAGCACGTCTTCCCATTCTGAAGCGGTTTAGTATCAAAGCCCGGAAGCGGTTCGGGAGTAAAAGAGAACTCACCGTATTTTTTGTCGGGATACCCTATCACCTGAAATGGAAAGAAGGTACCTCTTCCCACACTGATATTGGTTGCTTCGAAGAAACAAAGGGAAGGATACAAACGGATTGCCTGATCGTTGGGCAGGTTGGGAGAGGGTTTTACAGGCAGCCAATAGGGATCGCCATGCTTCCAGTTCTCCATTTTCACAACCATCAGTTTACACGAATCCGGTGTACTGTCAAGCCATCCCTCTTCGTTTATCATCCAGGCAAGCTCGCCCACGGTAAGTCCGTGCAGCACCGGTATCGGATCTACCCCCACAAAAGACTCCATACCCTTTTGTCGTACCGGTCCATCCACGTAATCGTTGGGGTTGGGGCGGTCCAGGACAATAAAATCTTTATCGTTCTCCGCACAAGCCTCCATCACATAATGCATGGTACTGATATAGGTGAAGAAACGTGCACCCACATCCTGTATATCGAAAACCACCACATCTATGCCTTCCAGCTGTTGGGCGGTTGGTTTCTTATTTTTTCCGTAAATAGAAATGATTGGGGTGCCGGTTTTAATATCCCTGCTGTCGGCCACCTCTTTCCCGGCATCTTCAGTCCCCCGGAAACCATGTTCGGGGGCAAATACCTTTTTAACATCAATCCCTTTGTTAAGCAATGCATCCAGCAAGTGTACCTGCCCGTCTTCTATTACGGAAGTCTGGTTTACCACCAGGGCAACTCTCTTGTCTTTCAGCAATCGCGTAACAACCTCCATCCTTTCTGCCCCTAATTTCAAGGAAGAACCCTTTGGAGGAATACCCGGACCGCCCATTGTATACAATGGAAAGCACAGGATGAAAACAAACCAAGATATAACTTTCATTTTCTATACATCCCTTACTGGCAACAAAAGTAGCAAATGTCGCTATGATTCCCTAAATTTGCACCTATTAAATTGAACATTAACAGATGGACCCTATTGAGATAATTAACAGGTATTATTCCAATACCTCCGATGTGTATCATATACTGGTTACACACAGCCGCTCAGTGGCAGACAAAGCGCTGGCAATTGCACGGATGCATCCGGAGCTTAATCTGGATACCCGATTCGTT
>CAZKSK010000216.1:0-4406 GCA_964555225.1 uncultured Bacteroides sp. | reverse complement strand
ATTTCCTTATCGGTACGGATATCAATTTCGGTAAAATAGTCCTTATTAAAGTCACCCGTCTTAAGAACTTCACCCTTTTGAAGAATTTTCTGATCTTTCAATTCGGATTTTGTTCCATAAACAAACCACGCCATATTTAAAGCCTTGTCTTGGGCAGCAACAGTTTTGGATTTTGATTCATTCTCCGATTGAAGATTATTAACATCCGTATTTAGCCCGGCAACAGCATCATCCAGTTCGGCTATGCGCACGTTCTTAGCTTCCAGTTCTTTTTGCAAAGATTCGAGTTGAGCCGTTTTTTCATCCAATTGAGACTGTAAATTAGCAAGCATCTTCTTCAATTGCGCAGAAGCATGATTACTCTTATTCAATCTTTGAGTCAATTCTTCGATTTTTTGACGATTAGTAGCCATTGTCTCTTGAATGAATCGCATATCTTCCTTTATCTTTTCTGCATTAGAAGCATTTTCAGCTGTTTTCTTATTCAAGTCAACACGTCCTTCCGCTTCATTGATTTTATTGAAGCCATCTTGAATCTCACTGAAAGAACTCATCACGTCATCCAATTCCGTCCCTTTTGTGGAAAGAACTGCCAACAAAGAATCATTCTGCTTTTTCAAAGCATCTTCTTTTGTCTGGTTTCCATTGCAAGCAACCAGCATAGTGGCACCTACAAACAATAAAAGTAATTTTTTCATACGCTTTTACTTTATAATTATTTAATCGTCTTTCTCTCTCCTATACTTTTTCTTTTCCTCTTTTTTCTCTTCTCTACCTGCGAGCACTATTACAATTTCACCTTTCGGCTCTTTTTCGGAGAAATGCTCTACAACTTCTTTTAAAGTCCCTCTCACACTCTCCTCATATACTTTCGATATTTCCCGACAAACAGACACCATGCGGTTTTCTCCGAAGTATTCCATAAATTGCGTCAACGTCTTTATCAAACGATAAGGCGATTCATAAAAAATCATCGTCCTACTTTCTTCCTTCAGCGCTGTCAAACAAGTCATTCGTCCCTTCTTCTGTGGCAAAAAGCCTTCGAAACAAAAACGGTCATCAGGTAAACCCGAAGAAACCAATGCCGGCACAAAAGCTGTTGCCCCCGGCAAACATTGTACTTCGACCCCATTCCGCACACATTCACGAACCAAAAGGAACCCGGGATCAGATATTCCGGGAGTACCCGCATCAGAAATTAAAGCAACATTCAGGCCGCCTAAAATTCTATTAACTACACTCGTCACCATCTGATGTTCATTAAATTTATGATGACTCTGCATTGCATTCTTAATATCATAATGTTTTAACAACACACTGGAAGTTCGCGTATCTTCGGCCAAAATCAAATCAGCTTCCTTTAAAATGCGGACAGCTCGAAATGTCATATCCTCTAAATTTCCCACAGGAGTCGGTACAACATAAAGCTTACCCATACACAACTTATTATTTGGACAAATGTAGAAAGAATTTAATGTCTTCAGTATATCTGTTGGTATATTTTAACAGTTGTTTCACATTTCCCGAATATTTATATATAATTGTTGAATAAAAAGATTCCGGAGACTGATTTTTAAGGAAAAAATAATACTTTTGCAACACTTGTTCCTATTAACACTATAACGAATATAATGAGTAATTTTTCAGAAGATATACCATATGAAACCCGTCGCAGAGGACGAATTGAAGTGATTTGCGGTTCTATGTTTTCGGGTAAGACAGAAGAACTGATCCGTCGTTTGAAACGAGCAAAATTTGCACGGCAAAACGTTGAAATATACAAACCCTCCATCGATGTACGTTATTCCGAAGAAGAAGTAGTTTCACATGACAGCAAATCCATTCCTTCTACTCCGATAGACTCCTCAGGAGCTATTCTTTTATTAACTTCAGGAGTTGAAGTGGTAGGAATAGACGAAGCACAATTTTTCGATGACGGACTCGTAGATGTATGTAATCAACTAGCCAATCAAGGCATACGGGTTATTATCGCCGGGCTCGATATGGATTATAAAGGAAAGCCCTTCGGCCCTATTCCTAATCTTTGTGCCATTGCTGACGAAGTTACCAAAGTTCATGCCATTTGCGTAAAATGTGGTCAATTAGCCTATGTATCGCATCGCACGGTAAAAAACGACAAACGAGTTTTACTAGGAGAACAGATGGAATATGAACCACTCTGTCGGGAATGCTACCTACGAGCGTTAAAAGAAGAACAAGAATCTAAATAATCAACTATCATGACAGAGAAGAAAATTACATTCGACAGTTTTGCAAGAGGAACTATCTATGTGATCCTGACTTGCATAACCGTTTGGTTGATAAATCGGCTAAGCGGAGTACTTCTTCCGTTTTTCATTGCTTGGCTCATTGCCTACATGATATACCCCATTGTAATATTCTTTCAAAGAAAGCTACATCTTAAAAGTCGTGTTCTTTCCATAACTGTTGTGATGCTTCTGATTATTGGAGCCCTTATAGGAGCTTTTTGGTTACTTATTCCACCAATGATTCAGGAAATAGCAACCCTTAATGATTTCCTCACCAATTACGTTCAAGGTAATTATCATACAACTATACCCAGCCTGATAGAGCATTTTATAAAGAAGAACATCGACCTGTCGTCCCTCAGTAAGATGATTACCGGAGACAACATTATGAATGCTTTCAAGACAGTCCTTCCCCAGTTATGGAATTTCCTCTATCAGAGTGTCAACATTGTCTTCAGTATTGTAGCGTCATTCATTGTTCTTTTATATGTATTTTTTATTTTGAAAGACTACGAAACCTTATCAAACGGTTGGATACAACTAATCCCTGTAAAACATCAGAGTCTGGTTCAAGGTATCGTTAAAGATGCAGAACAAAATTTAAACAGTTACTTTCGTGGGCAAACCCTAATTGCTTTTTGTGTAGGAATTCTCTTCAGCATCGGGTTCCTGATTATCGATTTCCCCGTAGCCATCGGTTTAGGACTATTCATCGGGGTTCTCAATCTGGTACCTTATCTTCAATTAATAGGATTCATTCCTACAATTTTGCTCGCCTTGCTGAAAGCAGCCAACACCGGAGAAAATTTCTGGTGGATTATGTTTTGCGCTCTGTTGGTCTTTTGTATTGTCCAACTCATCCAAGATTTCATCCTGACTCCCAAGATTATGGGTAAAGCTTCCGGCTTGAATCCCGCTATCATGCTCCTCTCTCTATCTATTTGGGGATATATTCTCGGTATAATTGGTATGATCATAGCCATTCCATTAACTACGCTCATCAAATCATACTACAAACAGTATATGATTCATCTCAACAAAAAAGAATTTGAACGAGAACTTCAAGAAAATAAAACTGAAAAATCCCCTGAAAAAGAGGATGAAACAAATAAATCAGGAAAATAAATAAAAATAATCAACCAAATAATTTGCAGTTTAAAGAAAAAAACCCTACTTTTGCATCCGCATTCAGAAATGATGCACTAAGGTTTGATTCGCTAGCTCAGTTGGTAGAGCACAACACTTTTAATGTTGGGGTCTTGGGTTCGAACCCCAAGCGGATCACTGAAAGACAAGTCAAAACAAGACTTAAAGAAAACAACTCCTACAATATCAAGGTATTGCAGGAGTTTTTCTTTGTATAATGTCCGTGACCAAAGACAGGATCATACCGAAAACCTGAGGGGATAAACTTTAAGAATAAATATTAGATAATCTAAAGATAATATCTTTATCGATTTAAAAATTCACATTATAAATCAAAGATCATGTGAATGGTGGTTGCAGTATGGCCCGATTGTCCTAGGCGATGTGATAAATACCGAAAGCCATTCCGTTCGTACATACTTATAGCAGATTTAAATTCAGGAAAAGATTCTATATAAAGATGTTTATATCCTGCTTGCCGAGCCTTATCAATTATATACTTAAATAAATTTGAACCGATACCCGCACCACGCATCTCAGGAGACAAATAGAACTTGACAAGTTCGGCATAACCCTCAGGTAATCCTTCCGTAGGATAAAATCCACACCCGCCTCCAATCATACCATCTCTGTCTATCACCCAATATCCGGCTTTTTTATGGACCATAATTTCTGCTATATGATAGGTTTGAGGATCATCATAGACTGTATTAACCTGTGGAACACTATATTCCACAAACACTTGTCGAATGAGTTCGGCCATTGCCACTTGATCTTTTTTCTTTATAAACCGTATTGTCGGCAATATCAATTCCATCAAAATGTCACAACGTTTATATGCGATTCCCGACATCGGAATTTCCAAGAACCCAAGTTTCCGATAAAGATGGATGGATGATATTAGCCTTGTATTGCCTTCGAGATAAATTCTCTTTATGCCATGTAGCAACGCATAAGAAACTAAAGCCTTTCCTAATGAAAAACCGATAT
>CAZKSK010000215.1:0-4411 GCA_964555225.1 uncultured Bacteroides sp. | reverse complement strand
GAACTCTCTGAAACGGCAACATATCCTCCCATTTTCAAATATTTACGCCACTCGTTCAGTCCACGCTCAAAACCGATGTTGTAAATGGCTCCTTCCGACCAAAGCAAGTCTAACTCTTCCTCCTGAAAAGGAAGATTATCCATAGAACCGACAATGCCTTTTACTTTATTCTGAAGATTCAGCTTAGTTGCATTTGCATTGAATAGATCAATGAAACCGGGGAAAAGATCGAGACCTGTAATATGTCCAGGTGCATGTTGAGCCAAAATCATAGTTTGACCGCCCGTGCCGCAACCAATGTCGGCGATAAGGGATTTATCAGTAAGATTATCTATAAAACTCAACGCTTTCAACGTTGCATCGGGACTGCCGGGTCCTTGCCGTTCCATATTAGAGAAAAATTCGCAGATTAAATTAAAATCGAATTCGTGAATGGTAGCAATATTTTCTTTACTCATTGTATTCATATATTTTGCATACAGGGAAAACATAGCAATGTCTTCATTCATTGTACGCAGATTAAAAAATAAAATTATAACAATAGAAAATCTCTCTCGAAAGAATTATTCGAGAGTAAACGAAAGGACAATCTGTATAAAAAGCACAGATTGTTTACTACACCAAATCCGATTTAAATAGAGTATTTAACATGATGCAAAGATACGTAATATTTTATTTAGCTGAAAATGTATTGTTAATAAAAATATAATCTCTACGACAGGGCTCTTTGAACGTTCTATCTCCAGAAGGTTAATATATAACACATGAATAGTGGTTGACGGAAGGTTATTTACTAAAATAATAATTTTTTGTAGAAGATTATAGTTGTTCTTAAATTTTATATTTACATTTGTAATGTATCTAACACATATGAATACCTAATCGGTATAAAGCTAAATCGGTACAAATTTTGATAATCTATGGTACATATAAAATATAATCTTCTTCTGCTTATAACGTGTTTTGTGTGTTCTTCTGCTGTTGCAAAAAAAGTAAAAAGCGGATTCATCCGAGTCTCGGGTGATGCGAAACTTTATTATGAGGAGTGTGGAACAGGAGAACCTATTATTTTTCTGCATGGACATTCTCTTGACACTAGAATGTGGGATAATCAGTTTAAAGTATTTTCTCATCATTATAGAGCAGTTCGTTTTGATTTTCGCGGATATGGTAAATCGTCTCCTCAAACAGAGACATTTCAATTTACGCATATGGATGATCTTTTAACAATTATGGATTCTCTACATATAAGAAAAGCTCATATTGTAGGATTATCTATGGGTGCGTTTGTTGCTGCGGACTTATTGGCATTACATCCGGAAAGAATTTTAACTTGTGTTTTAGCTAGTGGCGGATTAAAAACATATGAAGGTCCCAGTGAGCCAATGACTGTAGAGGAAAGTGTAAAAAGAGATGCCGAAATTGCGCAACTAAAGAAACAAGGTGTTGCGAATATGAAGCAGAAATGGCTAGAGCAATTAATAGCATCGGGGGGATCACAAAGAGAAAAAATGAGAATTCCGCTGAAGGAAATGATTGATGACTGGACGGCATGGCAACCTTTACACAAAGAAGTGAGAGTTCTTATGGCAAAAGATGCAATGGTTGTATTTAAGAAAACACGACCGAAAGTACCGACGTTAATAATTGATGGAGGTGCCAAATCAAACCATTACAGTGCCCGTCCTTGGATGCTTGATTATCTACCGAACGGTTCTCACATAATAATACCGGATTGTGGACATATGATGAATATGGAACGTCCCAAAGAATTTAATAATGTGGTGAAAAACTTTATCAGTAGACATTAGTATTATGGATCATCAGATAAGAGAGAAGAACCATTACATTGTAGGGCTGGGAGAGGCTTTATGGGATGTACTTCCAAATGGTAAAAAACTAGGCGGGGCGCCAGCAAATTTTGCGTATCATGCTACCCAATTGGGATATGCAGCTATTGCAGTGAGTGCGGTAGGAGAGGACCCGTTGGGAGATGAAATATTAGCGGCTTTTGATGCTAAGGGAGTGAAATATATGATGCCTCGTGTTCCTTATGCTACAGGAACCGTGCAGGTGATGCTCGATGCACAGGGTATTCCTGCTTATGACATCAAGGAGAATGTTGCATGGGACAATATTCCTTTTACGGAAGAGATTGAAGGTATCGCCAAAAACTGTTGCGCTGTCTGCTGGGGAACATTGGCACAACGAAATATCGTTTCCAGGACTACCATTCATAGATTTTTAGATACTATGCGGGATATGCCGAAACCACTAAAGATATTCGATATTAATCTGAGACAGCATTTTTATTCGAAAGAAATCATAGAAGAATCATTAAAGTGTTAATATTTTAAAAATTAATGATGAGGAGTTGATTGTTCTTGCGGCCATGTTTAATTATCCGGTGTTTGATACCAAAGAGACCTGTCTTCGGATTCTTAAAGATTATAAGTTGGACGTGCTGGTATTGACTTGTGGAGCTCATGGCAGTTATGTTTTTACACCTGATACAGTATCTTTCCAGAATACACCTCAGGTGAAAGTGGTAGATACCGTTGGTGCAGGCGATTCTTTTACGGGTTCTTTTTGTGTGGGATTGCTTCGCGGAATGAAAATAGAGGAAGCTCATAAAATGGCTGTGGAAGTAAGTGCTTATGTGTGTACTCAAAAAGGAGCGATGCCGGAGTTGCCAGACTTAATATGAACTATATGAAAATAAATTTATTTATCGGATTGAGTAGCCTGTTATTGGTTTCTTGCATAGCAGGAGAAAAAGGAAATTCAAATATCATTGACTTTGGTATGATGAGTTCTGCAAAATCTATTGAACAAAGTGACGGTTATAAACCAATGGAATCAAAATCTTTAGTGTACGTACCTTTGCAGATGACTAATAAAAGTCAGATCAGTTACATGGACAAAGTAGTGATTTGCGATAGCTCTATATTTGTCAAATCAGATAATAATCTTTTGCAATTTGATAGAGGAGGAAAGTTTATAAAAAACATTGCCGCATTAGGTCAAGGCCCGAAAGATGTTATACAGATATTTGATTTCGCGGTTGATACAAATAGAAAACTTATTTACATACTAGATTTTTCGGGAGGGAAAATTTCTATTTATGATTTCGATAATGAATTTTTGTCTTCTTTTCCTATAGCATGTGTGCCTCGTAATATGGAAATAATTGATAATGATATATTGTTGACTTATATAAATATTATGGGAAATGATAAATTTAAAACGGTTGCTTTGACATCTAAAGGTGATACGCTTGCTACAGCATCTAACTATATTAAATATACTCCTACAAGATTCTTTTTATTACCTAGTATAAAAAATATGGAAGTTTTTAATAAAAATATGATTGTAAGACAAAATTTTAATGATACCATCTTTAACTATAATCCCCAGACAAAAAGTTTTAAGGCGAAATATATTTTTGATTTTGGTGATGCTAAATTACCTTATGATATACTTGGGGATGAAAAGAAATTTCATCTGAATTCTTCTAAATATGCTTATATTACTGGTTTTACTGAAACGAGCCCTTATTTGTATGTGAACGTGACAGCTTATGGAAAGGATGCCAAATATATCTTTGATAAAAAGACACATAGATGTTTTCTTCCCGAAAATAGAAATAAAGGAAGGTTAGTAAAAGACGGCTATCATAACTTCTGGCCCGAGTGGTACAGCAATGGATATTTAATTGATTATTTATCTCCGACAGATCTTTTAACTCCAAAAAGTCAAATTAAAAGCACTAAGCTACTTAAACTTATTAATGGTTTGAACGAAGAAAGTAATCCGATATTATTACTGTATAAGGAGTAATTTTAGCCCTACTTATGTGGCGAATGTTATTCGAACTTAAAACTGTTTATTAATAACGCAAAGGGAACGGACATAAATCTTTATGTTTCTTTTGTAAAGAAATATATGTTTTGATAAAATATTCAGGACCTTGTTCTATAGATTTGCGTAAAGCCTCTTTTCCTAACAAACAATCTAAATGATAAGCCATAAATAAGCCGGTAATACAAAGATATTTGTTCCAATATTTACCATAAAGTCCAGAATCCATTGTGTTAAATCTTTCTTTTTCAGTAAGATGTGTATTGAATACTATTTTTGCACTGTCCGCAAATGAAAGAAAGGCAGTCTTTTCATACCTTCTCAAATTATCATTCTTGTAATATTTTTCTTTAAGCATGTTTCCATCGGCTACGTAATGAGCTATGCCTTCATCAAGTAGAAACAAGTAAAATTGATTTTCTATTGTTTTTTTTCTATTATTTTTTGTCCAGTATTGGTTGCGAAAATCTGAAAACATAGAATGAAATAATTCATGCGAAGCTACCCTATTAAAAGTTTTTAGGCGAGTAGCATTGGATGACCCATAATT
>CAZKSK010000214.1:0-4412 GCA_964555225.1 uncultured Bacteroides sp. | reverse complement strand
CCAAAATAGCGGCCTGTTTCAAAGCGTAAATAACTCCGTTAGGATCTATACCTCTTTCAAAACGAAAAGATGCATCGGTACTAAGGCCCTGACGACGTGCCGTTTTTCTAACCCATGTAGGATGAAAATAAGCACTTTCTAAAAAAATATCTTTCGTCTGTTCTGTTGTTCCACTTTCTAATCCTCCAAAAACTCCAGCAATGCACATTGGTTCTTCCACATTACAAATCATCAAATCTCTTTCAGACAAAGAATGTTCTACACCATCTAAAGTTACAAATTTAGTTCCTTCAGGCATCGTCTTTACAACAATCTTATGCCCTTTAATCTTATCTGCATCAAAACAATGCATTGGTTGACCATATGCATGAACAATATAATTAGTTATATCGACTATATTGTTAATCGGACGCAGACCAATAAGATTTAGTTTATCCTTCAACCATTCAGGACTTTCTTTAACGGTCACCCCTTTAATACTAATACCTGCATAACGTGGACATGCTTCTTTATTCACGATTTCAACATCCACTTCAAAATCATGATTATCAACAGTAAACTTTTCATCTGTAGGACGATGCAACCTTGTATTATATCCGTTCTGCACCAAATAAGCATATAAATCACGTGCCACTCCGTAATGAGAACAAGCATCCGCCCTGTTTGGAGTAATATCAACCTCTATTACAAACTCATTTTTTATTTGATAATAATCTTTGGCTGGCATACCAACAATAGCATCATTTGGAAGAACAATAATGCCTGAGTGATCTTCTCCGATTCCTATTTCATCCTCAGCACATAACATTCCATTGGATTCTATACCACGAAGTTTTGACTTTTTAATAATAAAACAGTTATCTCCATCATAAAGTTTAGTACCTAAAGTTGCAACTACGACTTTTTCTCCTGCGGTAACATTAGGTGCGCCGCATACGATTTGGACGGGTTCTCCTGTCCCCAAATTAACAGTTGTAACATGCATATGATCAGAATTCGGATGCTGTTCACATGTAAGTACTTCCCCAATAACCAAACCTTCTAATCCTCCTTTTATTGTCTGTATTTCTTCAACTCCATCTACTTCCAAGCCTATTGAAGTTAGAGCATCAGCAGTTTCTGTCGGAGTGAGATCAAAATCTACATATTCTTTAAGCCAATTATACGAAATATTCATATTTTTTATTCTGTTTTATGTTTTTAAAATTGACCTGCAAAGGTACAAAGAAATCTTTTTTTTTACTAATTAAAAGCCATGAATCTACAAGAATAATGTTAAAAAGGAGGCTCACTTTGTGGAAGGCCCAACGGATCATCCGGTATTGGTGGTATTGAAGATATACTAATATTATTCATTCGCGAACCTCTTAACTGCTCCTCTGGAGGAGAAGGAAGAGGAACTACAAACTCATCATCTAGATTTTGGAATCTGGCATATTCAGATTTAAAACGAAGCTTCACGTCTGCAACAGCTCCATTTCGATGTTTTGCAATAATTATTTCTGCAACTCCTCTTAAATCATTATGATGGTCATCTTCATAAATCTTATAATATTCAGGACGATGAATAAAACAAACAATATCAGCATCCTGTTCAATGGCCCCTGATTCTCGTAAATCACTCAACTGAGGTCGCTTTCCTTCATATCCTTCACGCCCTTCAACTCCACGATTCAACTGACTTAAAGCAATAATTGGAATATTCAATTCCTTTGCAAGCCCCTTCAAAGAACGGGAAATGGTACTAACCTCTTCTTGACGATTTCCAAAACTCATACCACTTGCATTCATTAATTGCAAATAGTCAATAATAATTATTTTTATTCCATGTTCCCTAACCAGTCGACGAGCCTTTGTACGTAACTCAAAAATTGACAAAGAAGGTGTATCATCAACAAATAAAGGAGCATCATTCAACCCTTTTAACTTATAATCTAGCTGTCCCCATTCCGGGACATCCAATTGACCGCTTTTAATCTTATCACCTGGTATTTCACAAACATTCGAAATAAGACGGTTTACCAATTGTAAATTACTCATTTCAAGAGAAAACATAGCAACTGGTAAACGAGCATCAACTGCAATATTTTTTGCCATAGAAAGTACAAAAGCCGTTTTTCCCATAGCAGGGCGAGCTGCAATAATAATTAAATCAGAATTCTGCCATCCTGCCGTTATCTTATCTAATGCATGAAAACCACTTGGAAGCCCGCTCATTCCATCTTCTCGACCAGCAGCCTTTTTAATATTTTCACGTGCCTCAGCAATAAGAGGATTAATCTGCATATAGTCCTTCTTCATATTTTGCTGTGATATTTCAAATAATGTACCTTCAGCTTCTTGCATCAAATCATCAACATCTTGAGTGGTATCAAAAGCTTTTGTTTGAATAGCACTAGTAAACGTAATTAACTGACGGGCCAAAAATTTTTGGGCAATAATACGTGCATGAAATTCAATATTTGCAGAAGAATTAACCTTCCCGCTTAACAATGTAATATAATAAGCACCTCCAACCTCCTCATACTTATCCATTCGTTTTAATTGTTCCGATACAGTAAGAATATCAATAGGTTTTTGATTAAGGGCTAAAGAAGCTATAGCGTCGTAAATCAATTGATGACGATGGTCATAAAAAGATTCGGCTTTTAATATATCACTTACTAAAGGATAGGCATCCATTTCAACCATCAGAGCACCCAGAACCGCTTGTTCTAATTCTATAGCCTGAGGTTGAAGATGTTCATATTCATTTAATGATGCAACTTTCGTTTTCGAAGATCGCGTAGTATTTCGTTTTGTTTCCGCCATATCAATTTTATTTAAACGCAAAGATATAGTTTTTCATTAAAAGTTATGTAAAAAAAAAGAATTACTTTTGAGCCAAAATAAAGAACAGAATATGATTACATTCCCTAATGCAAAAATCAATTTGGGCCTGAATATTTTAGAAAAGAGGCTAGATGGTTACCATAATCTTGAAACTATCTTTTACCCCATTCAATTACACGATGCTCTTGAAATAACGACTTCGCAAAAAGATATAGATAATTATATCTTAAATCTTTACGGAGAACATATTAGTGAAGATCCTGATAATAATTTAGTTGTTAAGGCTTATCAAATAATTAAAGCTCAATACCCTCAATTACACCCAATTGAAATAGGATTGTTAAAAAAAATTCCAATGGGTGCCGGATTAGGAGGAGGTTCTTCAGATGCATCACATATGATTAAACTCTTAAATGAATATTTTCATCTAAATATGTCTATTGGAGAAATGGAACAATATGCAGCAAATCTAGGAGCTGACTGTGCTTTTTTTATCCAAAATAGGCCGGCATATGCAACAGGTATTGGAAATATACTTTGTCCCATTCAACTTTCGTTAGAGGGATATTACTTAATTGTAATAAAACCGGAAATTTTTGTTTCAACAGCAAAGGCATATTCAATGATTAAACCACGAATACCCAATATACATTTAACTGATATTATAAAGACTCCTATTGAAACATGGAAAGATTTTATGATAAATGATTTTGAAGAAAGTGTATTCAACCAATATCCTGAAATAGGTGTTATTAAAGAATCATTATACCGACAAGGAGCATTATATGCTTCAATGAGCGGTTCAGGCGCCTCAGTTTATGGAATATTTAGTAAGGAGGCCTCCATTGAAAACTTACAAGCATTGAATATTTATTATAAGAAATATTTTTTTTGTGTTTCTCTATTAAAATAGGGATATATATAAAAATTGCTACTCTCCGATTCACATCGAAGAGTAGCACAACACAAACACAAAATAAAACACGACAAAACTATTATGCTTTATTGAATCAGTGTATAAGTTAACTCACACAACCTGTTTATAGATATTCACACATCCATAAACAATTAAAGATTCCGCATAATATATAATTTTTATTTCTCATTGTATTCCTCTTTCTCTCAAAACACATTGCCACTTCCATGCCGAACGTAATGTATCTTCGATACTCGTTTCCGATTTCCATCCTAATTCGTTATTCGCGAATGATGGGTCCGCCCATATTTGTTCTATATCACCTGCACGACGACCCACTACTTTATAATTCAATTTCACTCCCGTCGCTTTTTCAAAAGTATGAATCAGTTCCAGTACAGACAAACCCTTCCCCGTACCGATATTAAATACTTCGGGATTCTTTTTTTGTTTTTCCTGAAGTATGCGATCAATTGCTACAACATGTGCTTTAGCTAAATCTACAACATTGATATAATCTCGAATACAAGAACCATCAGGAGTATTATAATCATCACCAAATACACTTAGTTTTTCACGAATTCCAATAGCCGTCTGTGTTAAAAACGGAATAAGATTCATTGGAACTCCATTGGGCATTTCACCTATTAAAGCTGTTGGATGA
>CAZKSK010000213.1:0-4429 GCA_964555225.1 uncultured Bacteroides sp. | reverse complement strand
AAGGAGCTAATGAGCCAGGATGAGCTGGCGGTGATGGATAACTCAAAGTGTATATTGCAATTACGAGGAGAACGTCCGTTTCTATCGGATAAGTATGATATTACCAAGCATCCTAAATATAGATACCTTTCAGATAATGATCACCGATTGGCTTTTGATATCGAGAGCGGGACGAAAAAATATCTTAATCGCATAAAAAATCAATTTGTTGAAGTTTACAGCTTTTAAGATATTTAGATATAAACATCGAATACCACAATTTGAAAAAATCATGCGTTTGGGTCCAGCTTATGTATCTTCCTTCTATTCGTCGATAAAGCAAGAATCTAGTCAATGAAAGTCCTCTCGCAAATGAATGGAAAAGCTTCAATTCCTCACTAATTCGAACCAATAATTTGTCTATGTGGAAAGAACCATCATACTACAGCAGGTATAATTATATATATTGCCAATAATTCCATGAGATTGGCGAATTTTTATACCTTTACGAAACATATGGAATCCCTTACTTCGAACCCATCTGATTCGGAATAAAGGTAATAGCTGAGAACTCGTTAATCTCTAGAGAGATTGATCATGCAATTTGAAAGGGATTCCGCATGGAAGTAAGAAATCTAGGATTTCAGAAGCTAACTCCAATCAGTGATGCTGATTTATCTGTATACGAAGAAGCCATTGATTATGTTTTTGACAACAACGATATTAGGAACATTGCACTTTCAGGGGCATACAGTTCAGGAAAAAGCAGTATTCTTGAATCTTACAAAAAAAAGCATGCGAACCGCCGCTTTGTGCATATTTCACTGACTCACTTTCAATCACCAGAGCAAGATGATGGGCAAGTTGATGAGCCGGTGAAAGAATCAGTTTTAGAAAGAAAGATCCTTAACCAGTTAATTCACCAGATACCTGCAGCAAAGATTCCCCAAACAAACTTCAGAGTAAAAAAAGATGTCCATGAAAAGGACATCTGGACCTTTACTATCTTCACAGTCTTGTCCATCTGGAGTGTTCTTTTCTTACTCTCTTCTTCAACTATTGTCTCGTTTGTTGTAGGAATTACTGATGATAGGATAAAATCTATTCTCTCAAAATTCTTCATTCCTGGTACGACATTTTTTGCATATGTGATTATTGCTAGTTTCATATTTATGGTAGTTTTTTCCATAATAAAAGCTCAGAAGAATAGAAACATATTCCGAAAAATCAGTTTACAAGGAACGGAAATAGAAATTTTCGAGGAGCAAGACGATTCTTATTTTGATAAATACCTAAACGAAGTCTTGTACCTATTCGAAAATGTCGAGGCTGATGTAATCGTCTTTGAAGACATGGACAGGTTTAATTCAAGTCGAATATTTGAGCGTCTTCGTGAGGTTAATGCCTTAGTCAATTTTCAAAGTGAAAAGGGAAATGTAAATAAAGTTGAACCATTAAGATTTTTTTATCTGTTACGCGACGATATTTTTCTATCTAAGGAGCGAACAAAATTCTTTGATTTTATAATCCCTATCGTTCCTATTGTCGATAGTTCCAATTCATATGAGCAATTCTTAATACATATAAAAGCTGGTGGTTTTCTTGACAGATTCGATCAGAGTTTTCTTCAACGTTTATCTTTATATGTTGATGATATGCGTATCTTGAAGAACATTTATAACGAATTTGTAGTCTACATCCACCGTCTAGATATAACGGATTTAGACTGGAATAAAATGTTAGCAATGATTACATATAAGAATCTATTCCCACGAGACTTTAGCGACTTGCAACTCGACAGAGGATTCGTTTATTCTCTTTTTTCGAAGAAATCTGAGTTAATAATAGAAACCTCTGAATTAGAGAATGATCACAAAAACGAGTTATTGGAGAGAATCGGATTAGCGAAAAGTGAGACCTTGGAATCACTTCAAGAATTGGATGACGTATATGGAGCGAAACTGCAAAGAATGCGATCAACCTCTGGATATGGTCTGGATCAAAACAAAAGAACTGAGCTTGAGGATGAGAAAACGAAAAGGAAACAAGCGATTCAAGATTATTCAGATGGGATTATTTCTGAACTCGAGAACGAATTGTCCACTATTAAGTACAAGCTTTCTAAGATAGCAACAAAATCCTTGAAGGATCTTTTAACGAGAGAAAACATTGACAAGTACTTTACAATCAATCATTCGAATGAAGTCGGAGAGACGAATAAGTTTACGGAACTAAAGAAAAATGAATATTTTCCTCTTTTAAAATTTCTAATTCGCTCCGGATTCATAGATGAAACCTATAAAGACTACATGTCCTATTTTTATGAAGAAAGCATAAGTAGCAACGATAGGTCGTTCTTACGGCGTATTACGGATAAAAGAGGTGCAGATTATACATTTACGATCAGAGAACCTCTAAAAGTTCTTGCATCACCTATTTTAAGAAACGTAGACTTTGAACAAGAAGAAATACTAAATTATGACTTATTAGAATGTCTGCTAATAAACAATGAAGAGGCAAACTATGAAGAATATTTAAAGACCCTTATTGAACAACTTAGAGGAAGTAGAAATTTCGACTTCGTATCAAAGTTCTTAGATACTGGTAAAGGATATCAGAACTTTGTAAGTTCTCTCAATGATTATTGGCCTGATTTCTTTTTTTCTTCTTTAACAAGGAAAGAACTGACGGTCACTCAACTCACGCGATATTCTTTAGAGACCCTTAATCTTTCAGATAAAGACGTCTTAGAAGCTGTCAACCGTGAGAATTGCCTGACAAACTTCATTTCCCAATCCCCTAACTATTTGGAAATCAATCAGCCGGACACGGATAAATTAATTTCCAGTTTTATTGAATTGGGGATTGTTTTTAATACTCTCGACTATGATGTATCAAATAAAGATCTTTTCGATAAGGTTTATGAAAACAACTTATATGCCCTAAATTTTGAAAACATTGCCTTGATGTACAGAACAAAATATGGCATCAAAAGCGAGCGCGATATCCTTCATAAGAATTACTCTTTGGTACAAAGTCAACCAGATGCTCCTTTAGCAGCATACGTTGCAAATAACCTTTCTGATTATTTGGACATAATTCTCGACCATTGCGACAAATTAATAAGTGATGAAGAAACCTTTGCATTGGAAATCATAAACAACGATTATCTTATGCTTGACACAAAAAAACGATATATTGAATACCTAACGACAGAAATAAAGGTAATATCTGAAGTGACTGACAAGGAACTTTGGACAGAATTGTTGGATCAGGATATCGCTCAGTTCTCCGTAGAAAATTTCGTAGCCTACTTCAAGACACACGGTATGGACGAAGCACTTGTGGGATATTTAAACAACGAAATTCCAAATCACGATTTTTCGAAAGTTGCCGATGATTTTGATAATGATCTGGCAGTAAATTTATTTAATGCAGTGGCGATGACTAATACCATTGAGAATGAAAAATATAAAAACATATTGGTAGATCTGAATTATCTTTTTGAAAATTATGAATTCACCGACATATCCGATAAAAAAATCGAGATCTTAATTAGTGAAAACATAATAGAGATGAGTCTAGAAAGTCTTGAATATGTTCGTAAAAACTACAGTACACACCTTGACTCCTTTATATTCACTAATTTAGAAGTGTATATTGAGCTTTCACAAAAGGGAGCTCATAGAATAGAAGAAACTTTGAGGGTTCTTTCTTGGAAGATCGATGAACAAGTTAAAATTAAACTCCTCAATTTAACTACCGAGAAGATTTCTTTAATGACCAATGATTATTCAGATGAAGTTACCGCATACATCATTGCAAATAATCTAAAACCAGAGGAAACACCCTACCTATATGAAAAGTATTCGACATTTGGTGATTATGCAAAGACAGCAATTGTTGAATTAGCAGCCGAAAGGAAGGGGGAGATTATCTCATTGAGATTACAGATGGATAATGCCCTTCTATCCAAGTTATTAAATTCAGGGAGTATCACCCATGATGATAAAGTCAACATCTTCATATCCGCGATTCCAAGATTAACCAAGGATACGTGTCAAACTTTTCTTAAAGGCTTGGGATTTGGTGAATTATCAAAGTTCTTCGATAAACGTAGAGGCCGGAAAAACTATACAAAGGTAAGCAATTTATCTCGCATCCTGGATGAATTCAAACTGAAAGGATGGATTTACGATTATCATGATGATAAGCGAAATAAGGACAAGTTTGAAGTTTTGAAAAACAAACCTCGAATTCAGTAATCTGATAAGAATGATTTACACCTAACAATACACAAAAAGTAACATTTGTGTCTCGTTAGGTGCGATGGCGACAGATATATATCCGCTGGCAGAAAAGACAATTGAAGAGAAAGGCGAAATCGCTACCAATGCTGATTTTCAAGCAAATGGTCTGAAAAATTAACAGATCACGAAACTATTTGATC
>CAZKSK010000212.1:0-4436 GCA_964555225.1 uncultured Bacteroides sp. | reverse complement strand
GTTTTCAACTTAAATAAGAATAAACCATATCTTTCATATAAATTCAATAATTATTATCATTCTTTAAATCAATATTCTTTATTTTATTTGTGTTTATATACTCTATAGCATTATTTGGTTTTACAAAATTTGCTTCAAATCGAGTATATCATACATTTGTGTATTGATCAAAATTTATGTTGCCTTTGTTTGTAAAAGAAACTTCATCATCTCATTTTTTGAGAAAATCATATATTATTTTTGCATTATTTTCTGGAAGATAGTTTGCATATCATTTAAATAATATATTTTTTATATTATAGTCTTTAAACCAATTTTTTAAAACATATTTAAATTGATCTTCTGATTTTATTATATGCCTAAAAGATTGAATAGGGATATCGTTCTCAGATAATATGCTATTAATATAACTACTAAGTATTATGTTTGATTTTGAAGACTCCCAAAATAATCATTTTACGGTATTAATATTAGGGTTTTTTGTTGTTAACAAAGATGATAAATAAAAATCTATTCATCTTTTGGTTTGTATTATTAGTGTTCTTTCCAATGAATTGTTTTGTATTCATTTATTTAATATATCGATTTGATTTTTATTTAATTCTGTTTTTCAGTATTTTTGATAATATTTTTCTGGTCAAAATATATAATTATAAATATTAAACTGTTTAGCAATCATTAATATCATTAAAATCAATAGTATTCGTTTTACTAAAGGTAAAAACCTCATTTTTTTTTGATCATATTCCCATAAACCACTAACCATTAAAACCATATAAATCAAAGAAAAAATGTGTAACCTATAATAGTGATAAGATGGTAATAATTTTATATTTAATATATCAACTCAAGGAAAATTTGATAAAATTATTTCTGCAAAATAGGATGGAAATATTAGAAAAAGTGCGATTATTCAAAATAACCAAAAAATGTTTTTTTCTGATTTAGTAAACGAAACAATTGTAGTTAGAGTTAATATTATCCATAAAAAAGAATTAAGTTTTTCTCAACTAAAAAATATTGTATCAGAAACCATATATCATTTGAAAACAATAAGTGGTAGCAAAAAAAACGATGTCAACAAAATAGCAATAAATAATTGTTTAATCAAATTTTGATCTCGTTTATATAAGGCAATAATTAATACAGTAAAAAAAGCCACCGGTCAAACAACCATATGTGAGCATAATGTTAGAGCCAATAATATAGCGATCCAGTGTGTTTTTTTTCAATCAAAAATTTTTTTGAGTAAAACAAAGAAAAATATTCATCAAAGTATTTGGCTAGTTAGTCATGTTACAAGCATATCCATCCAACCCATTCCTTGAAAATAAGTTAGGCCTGTTTTCTCAATATTTATAACAATAAACATCAATGTCAAAAAAATAATTTTGGATGATATATTACGAAATATTGATGAAAAATATATAATTGATCAAGCAAATCATATACTAATAAAAGTCAAATATATTTTAAACCCCAAAATATAGTCTATTAATCAAAACCCAGAACAAATGGTTACAACCAAGTCTTCTCATGGAGGGTAAAATAAATTACTGATATATCAACCAAAAGCTCAATCAAAAAATTGGTGGAAATATCATTTACCAAATAAAGATCAGCTTGCAATATGTCCTGTAATATCAATTCGTAAAAAATTAAATTTTGCCCAAATTATATATATTATAAAAATTACATTTATTGCATAAAAAGCATATAAAAGATATTTAACAAAATTTAGAATATTTTTTTTGCTTATATTTATTTTATTCATTATAAAGAATATTTAAAAAATATTTGTATATGTTTTCAAAGAAATACTATGATTAAATAATTATTAATTGCAAGAAAAAGTAATAATTTTAAAATCACAACAAAAAAGATTTGAAAAAAACAGTTAAAAGAATATATATGAAATAATATTTATATTATTATTAGTAAGTAATGAGCTTTTTTTCAAAGAATTGGGTGTTAGTATTTATGTTGTTCTTTTTTTGATGAGTACTACTCCATACCCAAGCACAACAAACATCTCAAGGAGAATTGAAATTGGAGATTACTGCAGGTCAATCATGTTGTGTATATGGAACCTCAGTAGTTTTTTGAGAAAAAGATGTAAATTTTGGTATCATGGAATTTACTGGAGATTTTTTGAGTTATCATGGTACAACATCACGATGATGTAAAGACTTACTTTGAACAGAAACATGACGAGCAATGTATATAGCAATGTCATGAGATATGGAGAACCAAAATTGAAATAAAATAAGCTCATGAAATGTAAAAATAAGTTTTAATGAAACCCAATTAGTTGCAGGAAATTGTATACCATATACTACTAGTTGAGTAGATGTTCCATTAAATAATTCTGTAGCACTAATAGAAAAGGATTGAAGTATTTCTACGAATTATGGTAAAATTTGTGAATTAGGAACGACAAATGTACAACTTAAGGTAGTAACAAATACATGACAAGCACCAGGGAATTATGTAGGAACATTGGTAATAAATCTTCCTAATTTCGTAAGTAATATATGTGAAAATGTTTGAGATTTGCGAGGAACTTTCTATGATGCTGAAACAGATGGGTTAGCGTTTATAACTAGTCCGTCATGAGTAGAGGGAGTTACGTCAAATTGAGGAAAATTTTCTTATAATGCAGGAGATATTGTTACATTCAAGGTAAATAATATTGTGTTAGGAAGTGTCTCTCCAAGATGAGATGGAAAAGTTTTTTTACCGGAATTATTTGATTTGCCAAGAACAGCATACAACGAAGAGAATGTTCTAAAAGCAGGTCAATTATTGCAAAGTCTAGATGTGGATAACGATCCAAGTAATGGTATTATATTAACATCAAATATAACAGGAATAACACAAAGTGGAACAATAAAATCTATTAATTTGACAACAGCTGTTTCCCAAGCTTGAAAAACAGTTAAAAATGTTGTTGAAGTACAGGATCATTTGGCAAAGACCTTAGATCAAGAATTTTTGTTGTGAGCCAGTTTGGTTAAGGATATATGGCCAGGAATAACAGGTTCGGCAATGTCGTGATATCCTTATTTTGTATCGTCTGGCAAACGATATTTTGCCGCAAATGACTGAGTAAATTGAAACGAACTTCGAGTAAGTGATGGAACAGAGAGTTGAACACGTATGCTAAATATTAGAACTTGAGCAGATAGCGCATTAGCTAGCCCAGTTCGTTTTTGATCTGATTGAAATAAGTTGTATTTTAATGCAAACGATGGAGTAAATTGAAGTGAACTCCGAGTAAGCGATTGAACAGAAAATTGAACATATATGTTGAAAAATATTAGAGCATGATCAGCTAGTGCGTCTTTTTCAGATTTAACATATTTTTCAAATAGAATGTTTTTTAATGCAAATGATTGGATTTATGGACAGGAACTTCGAGTAAGTGATGGAACAGAGAGTTGAACATATATGTTTAAAGATATTAGAACGTGATCTACTAGTTGAGGGCCAACTAATCTTACAGTAGCATGAAATAAATTATTTTTTAACGCAATCACCCCCACAGAATTACAGGAACTTCGAGTAAGTGATGGAACTGTTACTGGAACATACATGGTTAAAGATATAGATCCTAGATTATATTCATGATCAAACCCACTTTATATTACGGCTTTTTGAAATAAAGTATTATTTGTTCCAGATGATTGAATACATTGAAGAGAGCTTCGAGTAAGTGATGGAACTAGTGGATGAACATATATTGTTAAAGATATTTATTCATGATTGACTGGTTCTCTTCCTACATATTTGACGTTAGTATGAAATAAAATGTTCTTCGTAGCAAACAATTGAATACATTGAAAAGAGCTCCGAGTAAGCGATTGAACAGAAAATTGAACATATATGGTTAAAGATATTAATCTTTGAAATAAAGATTCCAATCCAGTACATTTAATATGAACAAGCTGAAATAAATTATATTTTCAAGCAACTGATTCGACATATTGAATGGAACTTCGGGTAAGTGATTGAACTAATTGATGAACATACATGGTTAAAGATATTAGAACGTGATCTACTAGTTGAGGGCCAACTAATCTTACAGTAGCATGAAATAATGTATACTTTTATGCAAATAATTGAATAAATTGATCAGAATTATGGACAAGTGATGGAACTTTGAGTTGAACATATATGATGCAAGATATTTGGAGTTGATCATCTGGATTGTGAGTAAATAATGTTTTCAAATTAAATAATATATTTTATTTTCTTGCCAGTAATGGACTGTCGTGATTAGAACGATGGAGGTTTGTCGAAGATATTCCTTAATTACTTTGAAAGAACCTAGTTTCTGTAACTAGGTTTTTTTCAAAAAGAAAAAAACAAAAAAGTTAAATTTTCCAATCTTCCCTTGAAAAAAAAGAGGATTATCATATACAATACCAAATGTG
>CAZKSK010000211.1:0-4448 GCA_964555225.1 uncultured Bacteroides sp. | reverse complement strand
ACTTTCATTTTTTTCTTATATTTAAAAGAAATAGCATCAAATTCCCATTGTGGGCTATTAAACCTATTTACATATCTGGAATAGAATTTATTTAATTTTAAATTTTGAAAATGAGTTTCACCGTTAGGATCTTTTAAATATTCCTGAATAATGCTATTATATTCTCTATTTACCATATTCGCATCTTTTAAAATACCAATACATGAAAAAACTAAAAAGAAAAAAGAACATATAAAAAGAATCATTGACATGTAAGTATACTTTCTTATGGTATTAAGCATTAATTTTAATAAAAGAATTAAAGAATATAATTCGACCCCATAAAGAGAACGATCATTTTTATAACCGATAAAGACTAAAAAGCATAATTGAAAAAATATTATTAAAATAAGGTCTTTATTCTCTTTAATATAATATCTTGAATTTGTTTTATTTCTAAAAAAAACAAAAAGGGAAAAAAAGACTAAAAGCCAAAAGCGACGTAATTTTTCAAAAATTAAAATACGATTATATAATAAATCCATAAAATTATTATGAAAAGTACCATCCGATGCTCTGTTAAAATTTCCGGGAGAAAGAATCAAGGTCATGCAACCAAGTATAAAGCTCATAGCCATTATTTTTTTTCTTAAACTGAGTGTTTTAAAATTCAATACTAAATCTAAAAACAGATAACCTGAAATTCCTATTGTAAACCCCTCATGAAGAGAACCACAAATAATACAAAATATGATAAGAAATAAATTATAAACTTTTTTATTATAAAACAAATCTGTCCTATACACAAAAATAAATAAAAGACATAAACACGGAACTAATAAATAATTTAAGCCAAAAGATATACAAGAAGATATGGTTGCAGGATAGGGTATTGAGAACCAAAATAAAGCAAACGTTATTATCCAATAATAAATAACCGATTTATTAGAAAGACCTACTAATCGACCAACAATGAAAAGATATAATATAAATACAACTGAGGCAAATATATTATATAATGGCTTACCGCCTATACTACAAAAATATTGAACAATTGTATGGACAAAAAACCTTCCGTTCATTGATTGGTAATGGTTCAACTGTGATTCTATTATATCCGAAAAAGAATTAATTTTAGATGTCGGATCAATAGGTTGTGGAAGATTATATACATTCGTTTTTAAATATTTATATTGATAATAAAAATCATCTGAGCGTAAAGGGACATAACTATTTAAATAATAGAAAAAAAGACCCATAACTAATAAAGAAAATATAATAAGAATGTTATTATACTTTTTCATGAATTCGAATTCCAAACTACGATTAAAGATCGTCCTATAATTCATCTTTTTAATGAACATATTCATTAATTATATAAGTTGGTCTATGTTTACTTTCATTAAATATTTTACCTAGATATTCACCTATTATTCCAAGACATAACAACTGCATTCCACCTAAAAAAAGAATAATGATAATCAATGTTGGAAAACCCTGCACTTTATCTCCAAAAATTATAGTTTTAACAATGAAATACATCATATAAATAAAAGCGGAAAAGGATGTCAACAAACCTACATAAATTGATATTCTCAAAGGAGCTACAGTAAAAGAAGTTATACCTTCGATAGCCAGATTAATCAAACTTGTTAAATTCCAAGATGATTGTCCGGCAGAACGATTTCCTCTATCAAATAATATTTCTTTTTTATGAAATCCGATCCAACAAAAAAGACCTTTTGTATATCGTTCACTTTCACGAAGATTTTTTAAAGCCTCTACACATTTCCGATCCAATAAACGAAAATCACCGACATTTTTAAGAATCTCAACTTTAGTACTTTTTTGCAATATATTATAAAATAGTAAAGAAAATCTTTTACGTAACCAAGATTCCTTTCCTCGACTTTTCCGTTTTGCATAAACATCATCGAACCCATCCTCCCAATATTTTATCATATCAGGAATTAGCGATGGAGGATCTTGCAAATCTGCATCTAAAACTATAGTTGCGTCTCCTGTAACATAATCAAAACCCGCCAACATAGCTGCTTCTTTTCCAAAATTACGAGATAAATCAATATAACATATGCTTTTATCTTTAAATCTCAAGGATTGAATTATTGATAATGTTTTATCTTGTGATCCATCATTTATAAAAAGTATCTCCCAATCATATTGTTTAATAAGTGATATTATCTTAGTTAATTCCACATACAACAAAGGCAGCACCTTTTCTTCATTATAAACGGGTATTAATAACGATATTTTTTTCATACTATTTATATTAATAGTATTTACAAAGATAATATATTTATAAAAAAAACAAAAATTTGATATTAAAATAAATCTACTAAAAAACATAGTGATGATATTACTCTTATCCACCCTTTCTCCATTTAACTTAAAAGCCCATTAATAATAAGTTTCACGGTGGAATGCCAATCATTATTTCAGTTCAACGACCTGATAATAATTATTATCTTTTCGATGCAATTTTTTAACTCCCATTGCTACCAAAGCCATTCCAATGCCCTGAAGAGTTGCATCCTTTAACAAGCCCGGATGTTTTCTTTTCATTATGCGAAGAATCTGAGCTGCCGTCAATTTCACACCCTCATCATCGGATGCCGGAGCAAAACACTCCCGAAGCAAACTTTCTTCCGTTGACAGTTTGCAGAAGGCACGGTTATTCTTTTGTATGGCTCGCTCCTCATCTTTGCTGAACCAATAACGCTCACCCGATTCTATTTCGGTTTTCAACTGAGCATAAAGTTGCTTATGGTCAATATCCAACTTCGGTATTGTATTTTCCACATCCACACAGAGAAAACGACGACTCCCCGTAGGATCCGTAAGCAATTCCTTAAAATTGGAAGTCCCGATAAACGAAGCGATTCTCGGCAGATGTCGATAATTACGTTGATGTGCTTTACGAAGCTTTAGAATGGACATCTGGAGCAGATTTTTCAAAGCGCCCATCTTCTTTGCCGATATTTTGTCAAACTCATCAAGTATAATCAATCCATGCTCAGCCATTTTCAATTCGGATGACTTAGAATCTGAACAATCAAAACTCTCCGTGCAATAATCAATTAATTCTGGCGGCAACAAAGATTTGCAAAATGCCGATTTTCCACGTCCATGTTCGTGACTTACCAAAATAGGAGCCACTGCATTGGCATATTGAGTTTCAGGCCTCATCCATTGAGCAACAGCAGCCAGCATCCAACGATGAAATCCATTTATCCACAAAGGTAGCTGTGAGACAAGAACCGCCAGTTCACTTACTCTATCTTTGCCGTCCCATAAAGGAAGAGTTCCCATATAATCATGAAAAGGATGATAAGTGGAAATCCTGTCGGATTCGATATAACGAATGATATCCCGATCCCAGCAATTCAGTCCCTGCTCACGGGCCTCCAGACAAATCGTATTCAATTCTCTTTTTGTCAGAACATAATATTTCTCCATCAATGAATCTTGTCGGATAAATTCAGTCATTTCCGTGAGTAAATTATAACGGAATCTATATTTCTTTTGGAAGAATTCCTCCAACTGATGAATCAACAAACAGTTCCCCCTTTTCACATAATCTACCCTATTTGCCACTTTTTCGTTCTCTACTAAAGGTGTATGCAAATTCCTTTTTTTGTACCATTCTTCAATAAATTTTACTAACCAATTTTTGCTATTCATTATTTTTTAATTAATTATTGATGCAAATATAGAATTGTAATTTGATTCATAAAAATATTTAAATTACTAATAATCAATAAAATAAACTACATACATTCCTATTGAAGTGGTTTGGTAAACTAACTGAAAAGCTGTATCTTTGCACGGTATTCAATAATAGTTTCATAGTCATGATTCTATTAATTCACAATAATGAATCAATAAATTAACAGGTGTGATTTAATTGACTCACGAATGTGAATCAATTAGTGAATTAGTAAATAATTATTAATAAAAAAGGAAAAACATGGAAATTAAATACGACTTTTACCGAACACCGATGACAAAAGGCAATAAAAATAAAAAACGTTTTCATCCCAGAGTGGTAAGCAAACACACGGTAGATGTAGAAGAAATGATGGAAATTATTCACAGTCGTTGCACACTCACCTCACAAGATATGAAACCGACCATTGATGCCTTTAAAGAAGAAATTATCACACAGTTGAAGAATGGTAACAGGGTACATATTGACGGATTGGGATATTTTTCTATCAGTCTCAAAGCTCCGGAATCCAGAACCCCGACATCTGTGCGTGCAGAATCCATTGAATTCAAATCACTAGTATTCCGTGCCGAAAAGTCGGTAAATGAAGAATTCAAGGCTTTAACATTCAGTAAATCCACACAAAGTCACCATTCTCAAGAACAGAGTGATACGGATATGGATACAATACTGACAGAATATTTCAGTCATAATGAGTATATCACTCGAGAACAATTTCAGA
>CAZKSK010000210.1:0-4452 GCA_964555225.1 uncultured Bacteroides sp. | reverse complement strand
AAACTTGTCTGAGTCGGTACCGAACAAGTCAAAGCCAGCGTTGCAAAACGATGAAATAGACTGAAAAACACTTATTCCGATTCCCTTTAGCAAGCCATATCCAGGAATTAAGTCTATAGCCATAATTGCTGCGCCGACACCCTCAACTGCAAGCGTTACCTTAAGTACACCTTTAAACATGTCAACAATATTTTCAAGTGAAAAATTGCTTATTGATTCTTTGATTGCCATTCTTTGACTAAAGCCAAGAGCTTGTCCAGTTATTACAGAGAACAAGGTAACTACCGACATTATACCAAGAGCGCCGATTTGGATAAGAAAAAGAATTACAACCTTGCCGAATAAAGACCAATAGGTGTTTGTGTCCACGACTACAAGACCGGTTACGCAGACAGCGGATGTTGAGGTGAACAGGGCGTTGATAAAGCCGATACCGCTGCCGCTTTTGGAGCTGATCGGCAAAGACAGTAAAAGAGCCCCGATAAGGATAAGCGCAATAAAACCAAAAAATATCATCCTTGCCGGTGTTATTTTTACGAACCTTTTATGATTCTTTATAGCAACACCGGCAGCTCCGAGAATGCCTCTCATATGTAGTTCCTCAATCCTATATAGATTAAGAGAATTATAACACGCTCCCGTTTCAACTGATAGCTGATTTTTATCTAAAAAACAAAATATTCCATCTATTGATTTAGTACTGGTATATTACTTGCCGTGTTTTGCGTAGTGCCTTTCCCGAATGGCTTGAAACGGATAAAATACCGGTCTATTTTCAATAGGAAAAATACCCTGCTTCACAGATTTTGCATCCTCTACGGAATAAAAAGCATTCGATTGACATTCCTCGATTATTTTAATTGCTTTATTAAGAGACTTGCGTTTGATTATAGAATAAATAATTTTTACATTACCGTTCATCCCACGAGCATCAATGCTGGTAACTCCAAATCCAGCCTTATAAAGTCTCTCTTTCATATTGGTTTCGTCATCAACAAGAAAAATTCTAACAATCAAAGTCCCCATAGCCAGTTTTTCTTCAATCAATATGCCGATGTAATTTCCCATCGCAAAACCTCCGGCGTAGGCGGCAAAACACACTACATTATCAAGATTCTGCATAATTTGGCTTATCGCAAGGAGCCATATAGATACTTCGAAGAATCCAAGAATGGGGGCCAAAAGTTTTTTACCTCTCGATACGACAATGATTCGTAATGTTCCTACTGAAACATCACATATTCTGGATATAAAAATCAATATGGGCAAGATTATCCAACTAAAGACGGAACTATTAAACAACTGATGTAATATCACTATTGACCTCCCATTAAAAAACAAATATTTCTATTCATAATTACGATTATTGCTTGACCGTTTCACCGTTTATTATCATCGAAAGCGCTTGTTCCATACTGTATAAACCCTTTTCATTATTGACAATCCATTTAGCCGCATATATAGCTCCTTGTCCAAAAGCCGCTCTGTTAAGTGATTCATGAACAATTCTAATGGTTTGATTGGGAAGACCAAAAACAACCTCGTGTTTTCCGACAATTCCGCCTACTCGAATCGAATTGATATGCCTGTCTTTATTAATACCAAGATTATCAGCAATTCTCAGTGCAGTACCTGAAACATCTTTTTTCTCTCTGAAATGCTCCTCAATGATTTCGACATCAGCATATGGTGCTATTTTTTGAAGCACTTTTGAAGTCTCAATTAAGAAATTTATTCCAAGTGTAATATTAGGGGAATAAAGCACCGGCGTTTGAATACTCAAATTTTTAAGTTGTTCAATATCATTTTGCGAATAGTTAGAAATTGCCGATACAATAGAAATTCCTTTTTTAGCCGCAACAATATATTCGTTTACAGCACCGGAGGACGAAAAGTCGATTATCACATCAACCGGATTTTCATCATAAAACTGATTAAAATCTACATGTTTACTTGAAAATATTTTACCTTCATCACGATCAAAACCGAACAAGCGTGACGCGTATTCACCTTCGTTATTATCTGATTGTCTAAGTACCCATTTTAGTTCACATTCTGGATCTTGTAGTATTTCATTTGCCACTACAGAGCCGGTTCGGCCAAAGCCGAATAATCCTATCAATAATTTCATAAACAAAACCTCCTCAAATATATATTCAACTGTGACGATAGTTTGGCACGCATTTCCACAATAATAAACAAAAAAGCTGCAGAGAAAATCTGCAGCTTACTCAATAAAAATAGATATAGTTATAAAGCCATGCTTTCTCTTTCGACGCTTACGAGATTAGCTGACGGATTCGGGTCGAAAAAGATTAACCCGTCCAAAGTGGACACCTTGGATTCACCCCATAAATTGGTTCTCCCGTTCCTGAAGGATTCAGCGTATATAAATATGTAATCGATTTACTAGATGCATTCTTAAATAATGTTTCTAGTCCATTCATATTTATTAGTTTACCATAATTTATACTGAAATGTCAAGAAACCGCGTATTATACGCACGAACAGAGATATTTGTTCACTAAGTATTTTACACTAATTTCTATTTATTAATTATTAACGTACTTAGCACAGCTTCGTGATTCAGATTGGGCAGGTAATATTAATCATAGTCGTTTGTGTGTCGTTTACTCAAGGTGGAAAACACTGCTTTTCACACTGCAATTAAGTTAATATGTTCATACAAGATATTTGCAGAATTATAAATTATCATATACAAATATATTGAAGCAATTGATTGAAAATTGTATAATATTCTGCATAAGAATATGGAAGCTAATAATTAATATATGATACCAAAATTAACAGTAGAGCTTTTCTTGCTTTTTGATATGTAGAAGAAAGCGAGCAGATTATACTATGCCTGAATTGATCCAAAAGGATGAATTGAAGGATAGCCGTATACATAAGAGCCTTACGTTTTTGAAAGGAGAATAATATGGAATCTAATTTGTTGCTGGGCGGCATTGAAGAGTTACGGGTTATCAAACAAAAAGTTATAGAATTAAACAACTGCATTGAGCAAAAAAAAACATTAGATGCAAAAGAGCTCGAGCTGGAAAAGAGCATAGAAAAGAAAGAAAAAGAAATTACAGATGAAGTCACTAAAGTCACACGTCAACGCAGGACGCAGATAGAGGTATCAATTGACGAACAAATAAATAGTGTAAATGAGAAATTGAAAAAAATTCAAACGAATAAAGATAAAACAAAAAAGAAGGCGGTTGTTCAGCGCATTGATACTGAAACAGCCGCTCACAGAAGCGAAGAGGAAGAACTTAATCTTGGTGGAAAATCGATTTTTAAGCAAGAAAATATTCCCTACTTATATAACAATAGACTGTTTTTTGCTCTCTTTTTTCCCAAAGGAATTGGAGATTTCGGGATTATACTACTCTCGCTTGCCGTAGCATTTTTTGCCATACCCTTTGGCGTATATTATTTACTATTTGACGGCATGGACGTTATGTATTTAGCATTGTGTTACATTTGTGCCATCGTTATTTTTGGTGGAATTTACCTTGTTTTGGGAAAAACAAAATGCAAACATAAAGCGGCGCTTGATAGAGTGCGAGACATGCGTAAAAAGATGCAAGACAGCCGAAGAAAACAACAAAAGATTAGGCGACAGATCAGAAATGACAAAGACGAAAGCAGTTATGGTTTGGAAGAGTTTGATAGCGAAATTAAGAACCTGCAACTCTCAATGAGCGAATTGAGTGACCAGAAAAAAGCAGTATTATCTGATTTCGATAGTATTACTAGCAAACGAATAGAAGATCAAATCATTTCAAGCCATGAAAACGAGTTAAACGACATAAAGGCAGAAAGCCATAAAGTGTATGAGCAAAATAAGTCGAACCTAGATCACTTAAACAAGCTATCTTTAAGTATTTCTGCCGAATACGAAGGATATCTCGGAAAAGAGTTTCTAACGATGGAAAAAATTGAGCAACTGGAAGAAATTATGTTAAACGGCAGCGTTAAGACTATATCAGAAGCGATTGCTGCTCTTTCTCATTAGCATATGTGATTCGACATCCCAAGTGTTTAGTGAATATTATTACATATCAAAACACGACCGGAAACAAGCGAATAAAAACTAATAGCATAGAAAATCTTCACACAATGCTCAGAATACATAAACTAAGCGATCAGTTTATCATTTGAGACATTTAAAGAATTGAACTTGCGGGCAGCGAACGCGCCGCTACGCGTGCGGTTCACATCCTACATCAAAAATGTTTGTATGCACTTGCGCGGCAACCGACATATTCGCATCCTTTTTCTGTATTGACGATTTCGGGAGAATTAGGTACACTTGAAATGTGCCAAGAACAAAGAAAACGAGCCAGTTCAAGCATCATTCAAACCTTTTCCATAGGTTGAATTGTGCTAAAACCGGCCCGCCTGCGAGAGCGTACGGTTCGCATCCGTAAGGTCGAGAGT
>CAZKSK010000209.1:0-4466 GCA_964555225.1 uncultured Bacteroides sp. | reverse complement strand
AAATTCAATATTATGATAAATTACATACAGAGAATATCTATATTCCTTCTATTAATTTTAATTAGACCTCTACATATTAATGCTCAAGTAGGTAAATTATATTCTGCTGAACAAGAATTATCCAATAGTCTTATAAATTGTATCTATCAAGATAGTTATGGTTTTATATGGACTTCAACAGAATATGGTTTAAATAAATATGATGGAACAAAATATACTATATATAAAAACAATGAAAAAGACTCTACGTCCCTTAAAAATAATTATGTTCGTACTACTTTCGAAGATAATGAAAAAAGATTCTGGATTGGAGGTATCAACGGATTGCAAATCTATGACCGTAATAAAGATAATTTCAAAGAAATACCCATGATAAGTAATGGGAAAAGAGTTTTTCCATATGTTATCTCAATTATACAGTTACATAATGGAGAAATTTGGATCGGTACAGCTGGTCGAGGACTCTTTTCTTTCGATAATAAAAAAGATATCGCTATATCAAAAAATGATATAAATACCGCAATTAATTCATTATTCATTAGTTCAATTTATGAAGATTCAAGACTTAATATATGGATAGGAACAGAAAACAATGGCGTTATATGCTATACACCGACCATTAAAAAATATCACATATACAATTATCCCCATCTATCTAATAACCGAATATCTGCTATTGCAGAAAATAAAGAAGGACAAATTTTTGTTGCAACTCTAAACAATGGAGTAAATTTACTTGATATTGGAGCTTCTTCATTTAAAGTCATTGATAACAATACGAGTCTACCGGTGAAAAGTTTAGTAGTTGACAGTAAAGATCAACTACTTATAGGAACAGACGGTAATGGACTTAAAATATATAACAGGCAAAAAGGACACATGGAATATTATCAGCCCCCCCATTCCGGTTATAATTTATCATCTGGAAAAGTTCATACGATTCTTGAAGATAGAGACGGGAATTTGTGGCTAGGAATTTTTCAAAAAGGCATATTATTTTTACCTAAAATAGAAAGTAAATTTAATAATTGGAGTCTCGTGAAAAAAGATAGTCATAATATCGTTTCAGGTTGTGTAATGTGTATTCGGCGAACTGATGACGGGAGAATTTGGATTGCTGTTGATAGCGAAGGCTTATATGAAGTCACTTCTACTGGAGAAATTAAACATCATTATGCTAGAATACATGGTAATATAAATAGTGTTCCAAGTACAATTATGTGCATGTTTGAAGATTCAAATAAAAATTTATGGCTGGGTTCTTATACACATGGACTAGCTCAATTTGATAAAAAAACAGGACAATGTATATATATAAATCAATTAAGGGACAAACGTATCTACAGCTTAACAGAAGGAAATGATAAAAAATTATATATTTCTACTCTAGGATCAGGTTTTTATAGTTATAATCTCATTTCACATGAACTAAAACACTATGATACAAACTCTTCATTAGGGAAAAACCTGTCAGATTCAGAAAGATTAGGAGCCGCAATGGGTTTTATCACATCTATTTATGATGGAAAAGATTTAATCTGGTTAGGACATTTCAAAGGTATTAACTGTTTTAATATTAGAACAAATTCCTTTGTTGAACTTAAAAATATAAATAAGCAACTAAATGGAAGATCCTGCTACAGCCTTATAAAGGATAGTCAAAATAACATTTGGATTGGAACATCATCTGGATTATTCCGATACAATGTAAAAACAAAGTCATTGAATGAATATACTACAACGAATGGCTTAACTAATGAAGTTATAAGTGGTATATGTGAAGATAATCATCATAAAATATGGTGTAGTACATACAAAGGAATTACAAAATTGGACCCTCAGTCAGGAAAATGCCTTAATTTCTTTATACAAGATGGTTTGCAAGGTAATGAATATACTTATGGAGCATATTTCAAAGATAAAACTGGGATGATTTACTTTGGAGGAACCAATGGAATTACATGCTTCAATCCTGATATTATTCAAGAATCAAAAAAACATTTAAGACTGCAGATTACAAATTTTTATTTATATAATAATCAACCGGTAAATACTCGGACAAAATCAGGTGGACATCCCATTATCCAGCAATCAGTACTAAAAAATGAAGTGTATTCACTGGCACATAGTGATAATACTTTTACCATTGAATTTTCTACAATGGATTTCACTAATCCTGAACGAATAATATATGAATATAAAATGGAAGGTCTTAGCGACATCTGGACTTCCAGCCGCCCAGGAATCAACAAGGTTACATATAACAATTTGCGACCAGGAAGCTATACATTTATTGTACGAGCACGTGATGGAGATAATTATTCGGAAGAAAGAAAAATCAATATAGTCATTGCACATCCATGGTATTTATCGGGATGGGCTTTTCTTCTTTATTTCTGCTTGCTAATAACGTTCCTAGCTGCCTTAGCTAATATAATACGTTCTAAAAGAGAACAACTAAAGGAAGTCCGTCTACGAAAAGATGCTGAAAAAATAAACGAAGCTAAATTACAGTTTTTTATTAATATCAGCCACGAAATACGCACCCCAATGACTCTTATTATAAATCCTCTGGAAAAACTCTTAAAAATCACTCAAGATACAGAATTGAAAAGGACTCTTATTCTGATGCATCGAAACGGTCAAAGAATTCTTCGTCTAATAAATCAACTTCTCGATGTCAGAAAAATTGACAAAGGACAAATGCATATAAAATGCCGTGAAACAGATATTGTTGGCTTTATAAAAGATTTAATGTTAACATTTAATTATACAGCAGAGAAAAAAAATATAACATTCCGATTTTTCCATGAAGAAGAAGAATTAAAGGTATGGATAGATCTTAATAATTTTGATAAAGTATTGATGAACTTATTAACAAATGCCTTTAAATTCACTCCAGATGATGGAGAAGTCACTATCACACTCTCTACAGGGACCAACCCTCTAGTGAAAGATGCCTTACGCAATTATTTCGAAATTTCGGTTATTGATAATGGAATCGGATTGGTTCCAGACAAAATAGAAAAAATTTTTGAACGCTTTTATCAGATTGATAATGATGTTACACAGTCAAATTTTGGTACAGGGATAGGTTTACACCTATCAAAATCATTAATTGAGCTACATCATGGAACAATTAAAGCAGAAAATCGTACAGATTGTTCTGGAAGCAAATTTACGGTTCGTTTGCCATTGGGTTGTGATCATTTAAAAGCGGATGAACTTATTGATCCTGAAGAAGTCTCTATATCTACAGATTTAACATTACACGATAATTATTCTATAAAAGAGGACATAAACTCTGAGACTGAAAAAGATGAAAAAATTAAATCTAAAACAAAATATAAAATTTTAATTGTTGAAGATGAAGAAGATATAAAAAATTATTTAAAAGAAGAACTTAAAAAATTTTATCATATATTAACTTGCGAAAATGGGAAAAAAGCGCTAGAAATAGCGTTAACTACAAGTCCGGATTTAATAATCAGTGATATCATGATGCCTGAGATGGATGGATTAACTCTGTGTAAAAAACTTAAACAAAATATCAATATCAATCATATTCCTATTATTTTATTAACTGCAAAATCCAAAATAGAAGATAAAATGATTGGTATAGAGACCGGAGCTGATGCATACTTTGTAAAACCCTTTATTATCGAGGAATTACAAGCATCTATAGATAATCTCCTCACAAATCGTGAAATGCTCCGAAATAAATTTAATGGCTCGCAATTACAAGAAGATAAAGTTAAAAAAATATCGTTAAAATCATCCGATGAAATATTAATGGAAAAAATCATGAGATCTATAAACAACCATTTGGACAATCCTAAATTCAGTGTTGAAGAACTTGCAAATGAAGTTGGTCTCAGCAGAGTACATATCCATAGAAAACTAAAAGAACTTACCAATCAATCGGCTAGCGATTTTATCAGAGGCATTCGTTTAAAACAAGCAGCAGCACTATTATCTAAGAAAAAGATGGGAATTTCCGAAGTAGCCTATGCGGTAGGTTATACAAATTTATCACACTTTTCAGCAACATTTCGAGAACAATATGGAGAAACTCCTAAAGACTATATGAACAGACAAACGAAAGAAAAAGAAAATCAGGATGAAGTAAGTAATTAATCTCTCATTCATTTAATTCTTTTGTTTTAGACAGATCGCTTACTTTACCAGGATTTTTATTAATAAAATCTTTCCAATTTGTATAATGTTTCTCTATTTCAGGACGTCCCATTTGAAGATAATGACAATAGGAAGCAGCCAAAGCATCCGTCGCATCCATAAAATCGCCCATATCCTTATCAGAGATTTTTAGAATTCTTTGAAGCATTGTTGCAACTTGTTCTTTGCTAGCTCTACCATTTCCAGTTAAAGCCATCTTTATCTTCAATGGCGCATATTCATGTATCGGAATATCTCTATGTATAGCGGCTGCAATAGCAATACCCTGA
>CAZKSK010000208.1:0-4480 GCA_964555225.1 uncultured Bacteroides sp. | reverse complement strand
GAATGAGCACACTGCCTTTGGCTTGTGTAGCAACGACCAGCAATACACTAAGTAAATCCGGGGTTAATCCGGGCCAAGGTGCATCAGCTATTGTCATGATAGAACCATCAATAAACGAATCTATCTGGTAATGTTCTTGCGCAGGTACAATTATATCATCATTAGATTGAGTAATAGTAATGCCTAAACGACAGAAACTTTCAGGTATAATACCTAAATTACTATATGAAACATTTTTAATAGTAATCTCACTAGCAGTCATAGCAGCCATTCCGATGAAGCTACCAACTTCTATCATATCAGGAAGTATTACATGCCTGCATCCATGTAACTCCTTTACGCCCTCTATTGTCAACAAATTAGATGCGATTCCACGAATCTTAGCACCCATGGAATTAAGCATCTTACAGAGTTGTTGTACATAAGGCTCACATGCCGCGTTATAAATAACAGTCTCTCCTTCGGCAAACACTGAAGCCATCACTATATTTGCAGTTCCCGTAACCGAAGCTTCATCAAGTAACATATAAGCTCCTTTTAAACGTTTGGCTGTTATCTCAAATATTTCTCTTGATTCATTATATTTAAATTCCGCCCCTAAGCTCTGAATACCTAAGATATGAGTATCTAATCTACGACGTCCGATTTTATCCCCTCCAGGTTTAGAAATAACAGCTTTCCCAAACCTTGCTATCATAGGTCCTATCAACATAACAGAGCCTCGCAAAGACGAACATTTTTTTAGGAACCTGTCACTTTCCAAATAAGCATGATCTACCTTATCGGCTTGAAAAGAATAGGACGATGAAGAAAGCTTTTCAACTTTTACTCCCATTTCACGCAAAAGCTGAATAAGATTATTTACGTCAAGAATATCAGGAACATTGTTGACTGTTATCTTATCGGCAGTCAGTAATGTAGCACAGAGAATCTGCAACGTTTCATTTTTTGCTCCTTGAGGCACAATCTCACCTTGGAGTTTGTGGCCACCTTCAATAATAAATGAAGCCATGGCAATCGGATTTTATTATTTGGAATACTTCCTTCGTTGATTATTATTCTGACGTACTGAACGACGTTGATTACTACTAAAAGATTTCTGCTGTTGAGTCGCTGACAATTGCACATTCTTATCTCTCCAATCAATTTTACCGTCTGATAATTCAACCAAATCTTCAAATATTTTGGCATCATCAACAGAATCCTTGTTCCATGCCATATAACATTTTTTCATATGAATTGCAATCATTTTAATCAACTGGTCACGCATAGGACCTTCCGACATTTCCATTGCTTTTTGAATAAGACGTTCAATAACGACCCCATAATGACGATAACAGATTTTACCATTAGAATAAGGAATTCGTTCTGGAGCGACTTGCAAATTATCTGGTTTTACAAGTTCATAAGGATAATCTATATCAAGTTTGAATCCAGACATAATAGCTAAATGATCCCAAAGTTTATGTTTGAAATCAGGAACATCTCTCAAATGAGGAAACATATTACCCATGATATCTACTATCGTATTAGCACAACGTTGTCTTTCTTTTTTGTCTTCTATCGTTAATGCATAATCGACCATATTTTGGATACTGCGTCCATATTCGGGCAGCGGTAACCTTTCTTGCTGTGTATTATAAGGCATATCTTTCATTTTTAATTAAAGTAATTTTTTAGGTTTAGTCGCAACGAATTCTTTCAAATAAAAGGGTTCAAAGTAGGCTACATCCTTAAAATCTTCCATAGCTAATGCTTTCTCAGACAAAGGAGACATATTTCCTGCTAAGCAATGAATTGCTTCAAGAAAATGAGCATTAGGATGAACTATTTTATCTTTACATTTTAAAGCTCCATTACCAAAAAAATAAACAGGACGCTTTTCCAAAAACTCCATATACAAATTTTCATCAACAATATCTGCCCCTATTTTACGAACAATATTTAGTTTTCTATTATAGACAGCTGAATAAACTTCCATCCTACGGGCATCAATCATAGGACATAAAAGGGCATCATCTGGCAACTTGTGATAAAGTAAAACCGGAACACAAAGGATTTCTAATGTAGGCAACCCTATTAATGGCAGATTTCTACCATAACAAATACCCTTTGCCATGGAAACACCTATGCGTAAACCCGTATAGGAACCTGGTCCACAACTAACAGCTACTGCATCTAACGGAATAGCATGATTATCGGCGAACGAAAGCGCTTCATCAACAAAAACTCCCAATGAAATAGCATGAGAAGGGCCCTTTAAATCCTCCTTGTTGAAAATATTCTGTCCGTTCTGATTTACAGAAACAGAACATACTTCAGTAGAGGTTTCTATATTTAAAATACACGACATATTCTTGTACCTTTACAAATTAATTGCAAAAATACACATTTAAAGAATAAAAATAGTAATTTTGCAGAAAATACTTTGATAATATGATACAATCTATGACCGGATACGGTAAAACCACCACCGTTTACAAGGATAAAAAAATTAATGTTGAAATAAAATCGCTTAATAGCAAAGCGATGGATCTTTCTACCCGTATTGCTCCTCAGTACAGAGAAAAGGAAATTGAGATTCGTTCAATGATTACAAAAACCTTAGAACGTGGAAAGGTTGATTTTTGCCTTTGGATTGAAAAAGACACCAATGATACAGCGACACCCATTAATATGGCTTTAGCACAAAGTTACGACAAACAAATAAAAACACTTTCTTCTCTTTTAAACTATAATTATCCTAATGAATATTCTATAGCTACTCTTCTCCGCATGCCGGATGTAATGACAAAAATGGAAATTGAAATATTGGAAGATGAAGAGTGGAACATAGTAAAAGGTGCTGTACTAGAAACAATCAATAAACTTGTAGAATTCCGAAAACAAGAAGGTGCAGCACTCGAAAAGAAATTTACAGAAAAGATAGAAAATATAGAATCTTTATTAAAGTCCATTGAACCTTTTGAACAAGAACGGGTAACCAAGATTCGTGAACGTATTATCGATGCATTAGAAAAAACTATTAATGTAGATTATGATAAGAATCGCCTGGAACAAGAACTTATCTATTATATTGAAAAACTTGATATCAGCGAAGAAAAACAGCGTCTTACAAATCATTTGAAATATTTTCGCGAAACCATGAAAGAAGGACATGGGCAAGGGAAAAAACTTGGTTTCATTGCACAAGAAATGGGCCGGGAAATAAATACGACAGGTAGTAAATCCAACCATGCCGAAATGCAAAATATCGTAGTTAAAATGAAAGATGAATTGGAACAAATAAAAGAACAGGTCCTCAACGTTATGTAATTTATGGAAGGTAAACTCATTATATTCTCCGCTCCTTCAGGCTCTGGAAAATCTACAATTATTAATTACCTGTTAACGAAAAATCTTAATCTTGCATTTTCCATTTCGGCTACCAGCCGACCGCCTAGAGGTTCTGAAAAAAACGGTGTAGAATACTTTTTTCTAACTCCAGAAGAATTCAAAGAAAAAGTTGCCAATAATGATTTTCTGGAGTATGAAGAAGTATATAATAACCGCTTTTATGGCACGCTCAAAGAACAAGTAGAAAAGCAATTGAAAAAAGGAGAAAATGTAGTATTTGATGTGGACGTGATCGGAGCATGCAATATAAAAAAATTTTATGGAGAACGTGCTCTATCAATATTTATTCAACCACCATCAATTGAAGAACTCAAAAGAAGATTAATAAACCGGGGTACAGATTCTCTTGAAACGATTCAGAATCGTATAAAAAAAGCTCAATATGAATTAGGCTTTGCATCAAAATTTGACAAGATCCTTATCAATGATAATTTAAATAAAGCCCAAGATGAGGCCTTACAAATTTTGAAAAACTTTCTAGAAAAATAAATTTTTGAGCAATGAAAAAAATAGGAATTTTCGGAGGATCTTTTAATCCTATTCATATTGGTCATCTGGCATTAGCCAATTATTTATGTGAATATGGTGAAACAGATGAAATTTGGTTTTTAGTCTCTCCTCACAATCCATTAAAACCACACGAAAAACTATTAGACGATAACATAAGACTAAAAATGGTAGAGGAAGCAATAGCAGGTTATTCTAAATTTAAAGTTTCTGATTTTGAATTTCATCTAAGCCGGCCGTCTTACATGGTTAATACACTTGAAAAGCTAAAAAAGACCTATCCAGAGAATGAATTCATTTTGATAATCGGAGCTGATAATTGGGAAATTTTTCCTAAATGGAAAGAAGCAAACAGAATAATTAAAGAAAATAAAATTATAATTTATCCTCGTAAAGATTTTGATATCAAAAAAGAAACTCTTCCGGAAAATGTTAGATTAATCAGCACGCCTTTACTTGAAATAAGTTCTACTCTCATCAGAGAGAATCTGGAAAAAGGAAAAGATCTTAGATTTTTCATACCCAAATCTGTTTATGACATAATAAAAAAACAACATTTATATAATTCATGATATGA
>CAZKSK010000207.1:0-4483 GCA_964555225.1 uncultured Bacteroides sp. | reverse complement strand
GAATCGATATTAATAGACCTCATTATTGTATTACCTTCCTTTGAAATAATCGAAGTAATATTGTTTACAATACCTATATCATCAATACCTATTACCGAAAGAGTAATTGCATATTGCATTCCTGTACTCTTCCCCGCCCATCTGGCTTTTACTATTCGATAATTGAATTTGCTTCTTAGAGTTGGAGCATTAGGGCAGTCCGTTCTATGAATTTTAATACCTCCGTTAACAGTGACAAAGCCAAAGATCTTATCACCATAGATAGGATGACAACATTTTGCAAGTGAAAAATCAATTCCTTTTAAGTTTTGGTCAATAACCAACACATCAGTGGATGAACCATTCGTAGTATTGTTAGTAAGAGCATCATCTTCTTGCATACTATAATTCTCTGCACTGATTATAGTATCCGGTGTATTAGAATCTTTTTTTATTAACATGGACTGATATTTGTCCAATAAATCATTAATATCAACTCGATCTTCTGCAATTCCCTGATAGAAATCAGTAAGCTGTTTATAACCTTCTTTTTTTATCAGTCTCATTAGAATAGATTCATCATATTCAATTTTGCGATTTTTGAATTTTCTATCCAGTGTTTCTTTTGCGATATCGGATTGGCGCGCAGCTATTTCTTTCAAACTTTGACGGATTTTAGTCTTAGCTTTTGATGTAGTTACTATATTTAACCAATCTTGTTTGGGTTGTTGAGAGGATGAGGTCAAGACCTCTACTTGATCTCCGCTCTTTAATTTTTGTCGAATAGGAACATTTTTCCCGTTCACTTTAGCTCCTACGCACCTGCATCCGATATTTGTATGGATTGTAAAAGCAAAATCTAATACGGTCGCATCTTTGGAAAGTTTGAATAAGTCTCCTTTAGGGGTAAAAACAAAAATTTCATCTTCATAAAGATCCATTTTGAATTGATCCATAATCTGGAGATTATTATCACTGTTTTCCAATGCTTCACGAACAGTAGTTAGCCATTCGTCAAGACCTGACTCACTTTTTATTCCTTTATATCTCCAATGAGCTGCCAGGCCACGTTCTGCTATTTCATCCATACGTTCCGTTCTAATTTGTATTTCTACCCATTTTCCTTGAGGGCCCATAACAGTGATATGCAAGGATTCATAGCCATTACTTTTGGGTATGGATAGCCAGTCACGAAGACGATTAGGATTGGGCGTATACATGTCCGTAACGATAGAATATACTTGCCAACATTGTTGTTTTTCTTTATCTAACGGAGAATCAAGGATAATACGAATGGCAAACAAATCATAGATATTCTCAAATGTAGTATGTTGTTTTTTTATTTTTTGCCAAATTGAATGAATAGACTTTGTTCGTCCTTTCATGTGAAATTTTAAGCCTGTTTCATTTAATTTTTTGCGTATAGGTTCAATGAATGTTTGTATATATTTATCTCGGGATGCTTTCGTTTGATTCAGCTTGTCCTTGATCATATAATACTGTTCGGTTTCAGTATATTTAAGGAAGAGATCTTCCAGTTCCGATTTGATTCGATAAAGTCCTAATTTGTGTGCTAAGGGAGCATATAAGTATGCTGCTTCATTGGCTACTTGTTTTCTAGCCTCTATATTTTCTGCATCTTTTATTTGTCTCATTACGTTTACTCTATCGGCAATCATAATTAGAATTACCCTCATATCTTCTGCAAAGGATAGTAACAGATTCCTGAAATTTTCCGATTCGATAGTAGGATTTTTAGCATAGAGATCACTTATCTTGACAAGTCCGTTTATGATGCGGGAAACATCTTGTCCGTATTTTTTTTCAACTTCTTTAGTCGTTATAAAGCCTGATTTCACGCAGTCATGCAACATAATGCTTAAAATAGAAGCTCTTCGCATACCTATTTCATCAGCAACGATAATAGCTGTTTGCATGTCTTTTAAGATCGGATTCAATCCGAAAACATCACGTACGAGAAGTTGATTTTTTGTCGCTTCAATCAAATTTTGTTTTAATTGCTTGCAGTCATTGGGTTGTAGAGTATCTCCTGATAGTTTCAATAATTTTTTGTAAAGAACAAAAAGTTCTTTATATTCTTCTTGGGTAAAAAAAATGTTTTCTGCCATATCGAACTAATTTGTATGTAAAAATAGTTTTTTTTATCGGTTTATTTGGCTTTCATTTAAAAGAATTTGTAATTTTGAAGTAATTTAGTATTTCTTATTTGAATATAATAACATCAAAATTTAACAACATGAACATGTTAACACTTCAAGATCAAGAACTTCTTTCAAAAAAGGGGATTAAAGAAGATAAAATTGAAGAACAACTTGAATGTTTTAAAAATGGTTTTCCTTTTTTAGAGTTGGAGGCTGCAGCGTCAGTTGAAAGAGGGATAATGGTTCCTGATGATGAAAAGAAAAACGATTATTTAAGAGCTTGGGACGATTACAAGCAAACAAAGGGTAAAAAGATCGTAAAATTTGTACCTGCTTCAGGAGCAGCTAGTAGAATGTTTAAAAATCTTTTTGAATTTCTAGGTGCGGATTATAGTGAACCTACAACAGATTTCGAAAAGACTTTTTTTATTAAAATAGACAAATTTGCTTTTTATAACAGTTTGAATACAGTTTGCTATAAAAATTTTGGGAAGTACATTCCTACCTTAATATCAGAAGGTAAATATAAAAAAATAGTAACTAATTTACTTAATGATGTTGGATTGAATTATGGACAGTTACCGAAGGGTATGCTGGAATTTCATAAGTATGAGGGAGGAACACGAACTCCGATAGAAGAACATCTGGTAGAAGGTGCTCTTTATGCCGCTGAAGAATCCGGTGATGTTAATGTTCATTTTACCGTATCTTCAGAACATCGTGTTTTATTTGAAAAATTAGTTGAAGAAAAAGTTGATGGTTACGCTATGAAATATGGAGTTAAATATCATGTATCTTTTTCTGAACAAAAACCAAGTACGGATACTATAGCTGCGGATATGGATAATAAGCCTTTTCGAGATAAAGAGGGGCAATTGTTTTTCCGCCCGGGAGGACATGGTGCATTGATAGAAAATCTGAATGATTTGGATGCCGATATCGTGTTTATCAAAAACATTGATAATGTTGTACCTGACAGATTTAAGGATGAAACGATAATATACAAAAAAATCATTGCCGGAGTCCTGGTATCGTTACAGACTAAAGCATTTGAGTATTTGCAACTATTAGACAGAGGAACCTATACCCATGAAGAGATACAAGATATGATTCGTTTTTTGCAACGTGATTTGTGTTGTCGAAAACTTGATATAAAAAATATGGAAGATGGTGATTTGGTTATTTATCTCCGTAAAAAATTGAATAGGCCAATGCGAGTTTGTGGTATGGTAAAAAATGTAGGTGAGCCCGGGGGAGGCCCATTTCTTGCCTATAACGCCGATGGAACGGTTTCTTTACAGATTTTAGAAAGTTCTCAAATTGATATGAAAGATCCTAATAAGAAAGAGATGTTTGAGAAAGGAACTCATTTCAATCCGGTTGATTTGGTTTGTGCCGTGAAAAATTATAAAGGTGATAAATTTAATCTTATACAGTATGTGGATAAGTCTACCGGATTTATTTCATACAAATCGAAAAGTGGAAAGGATTTAAAAGCCCTTGAACTTCCCGGACTATGGAATGGAGCTATGAGTGATTGGAATACAGTATTTGTAGAAGTTCCATTAGCAACATTTAATCCCGTTAAAACAGTAAATGATTTATTAAGAGAACAGCATCAATAGAAAAAATTATGAGAAAAAAATTGTACATGTTAATTGCATTTGCAGTTTGTTGTTTTACAGCAAATGCTAAAGAGGGTAGACTCCTGCGTTTTCCTACAACGAACGGAACCGATGTCGTATTTTCGTATGCCGGAGATTTATACAAAGCACCTTTAAGTGGAGGAGAGGCTCAGAGATTAACTTCATACATAGGTTATGAAATGTTTGCTCGTTTTTCTCCGGATGGAAAGTCTATAGCGTTTACAGGCCAGTATGATGGAAATACTGAAGTTTATTTAATGTCGGTAGATGGTGGACAACCAGTAAGACTTACTTATACATCGACAAATAGTCGTGATGATTTGGGAGATAGAATGGGACCTAATAATATTGTTTTGACGTGGACTCCAGATGGTCGGAAAATAGTTTATCGTAACAGAATCGGTGATGGATTTTGTGGAAAATTATGGACAATTTCAAAAGATGGAGGCATGTCAGAAGAAATACCTTTACCAGAAGGCGGTTTCTGCAGTTATTCACCGGATGGGAAGAAATTTGCATATAACAGGGTTTTTCGTGAATTCAGAACCTGGAAATATTATAAAGGAGGAATGGCTGATGATATTTGGATTTATGATCCGTCAACAAAAAAAGTTGAGAATATAACGAATAATATTTCTCAAGATATCATGCCTATGTGGATTGGAGATGAAATTTTCTTTATATCCGATCGTGATC
>CAZKSK010000206.1:0-4522 GCA_964555225.1 uncultured Bacteroides sp. | reverse complement strand
TAACGTTTATTATCGTTAAAAACAATGTTGGACGCTTTTGCAAAAGCGTCCAACATACTAAACCCTATATTGTGCCGAGTATTTTGGTATTCATCCCCAATATTACCCAGACCAACTATCAAATATTTCATTCCTTTTTATTGTGCATTTGTAGCATCAGCTTCAGCATCTGCAGTAGTATCAGTTGTAGCTCCTGATGTACGAGTAACTTTAACTGAACATACTACAACTTCTTTAGGAGTAACTAATTGCAATCCTTCGAAACTCAATTCACCAACTTTGATTGATTTTCCAAGACCTAATTTTTCTACATTGACAAACATTTTTTCAGGGATTTTATCATATGTAGCTTTTACTTTTAATTTACGGATTTGTAATTGAATTTTACCGCCGGCTTTAACACCTGCCGCAAGACCTTTTAATTCAATAGGCACTTCCATTTCTATAGGCTTGTTTTCAGAAATCTGATAGAAATCAATATGAAGAATTCTATCACTTACCGGATGAAATTGAATATCTTTCATAACAGCCTTACAAGCTTTACCATCTATGGTTAAGTTTACAGAATAAATATGCGGAGTGTAAACTAAATTACGAACTTCTTCATTTTTAACCGTAAATGGTGTGGCCAATGGCATACCTTTTTCATCTTTCTCTACTCCGTAAAGAATACAAGGGATTGAATCTTCTTTACGTAATTTTTGTGCACTTTTTTTGCCAAATTCGGTTCTGGCGGTACCTTTAACGTCAATTGTTCTCATAATTAAAATTTGTGTTACTCTAAATTAAGTTTGTAATATTTTTTGCTTAACTCACCATCACACGATGTTTCAAAAAGCGGTGCAAAATTACGTAAAAGTTTTTATGAATCAAAAAATAAGAGAAGTAAATTTTATCATTTCTCTTATTTTTTAATTATTTATTCATTAAAATTCAATATCGAGTTTTATAGTACCGTCTTCTTCTTCTTCTTTTGAATGTTTACTAAGGATTTCAGAAGATGTTTCTGTTTCTTTTGATTCTAATTCATCATGATGTAAGGATTGAATAGGACCTTGTTTGCTATTAATAAATTTGATAGCATCAGTTAATCCCATAATAAATTTTTCGAAGTCTTCTTTATAAAGAAAGATTTTATGTTTTTCAAAACTTACTTGTGCTTCACTTCCTTCTCCTTGAATCACTTTTTTACTTTCTGTAATCGCCAGATACATTTCATCTTTTCGATTTTTCTTGACATCCAGATAATAAATACGTTTTCCAGCTTTTACGGATCTGGAAAACACAATTTCCTTATCAGAATCAACCGTATTTTTCTTCTTTAACTCTTCCATATAAGTCAATATTAAAATCAGCTCCAAATTTGCTCATTTTTTTTAAATGAGCCAAACAAAAGGTTATAAAAATACTTCTTTATTTATTTTTTGTTGTTAAAATGTGGCTTTTTTAATAATTAATAGCTAACTTTGCCAGCCTGAAATGTAATATTATCTGAAGGAATATGATTAATAGGGTCCTGATTCGTTTGAAAATTGTTCAGATTGTTTATGCTTATTATAAAAATGGGAGTAAAAATCTGGATGCGGGGGAAAAAGAGTTGTTTTTCAGTCTGTCCAAATCTTATGATTTGTATAATTATTTATTATTTTTAATGGTAGAGATTACTAGGTATGCTAAAAAGCATATTGAAATTGGAAAGAATAAATTATTGCCTACAGAAGAAGAAAAAAATCCGAATACAAAATTTGTTGATAATAGATTTATTGCTCAACTTGAAGAAAATAAACAGTTGAGTGATTTTATTGCTAATCAAAAGAAAAGCTGGGATAGTGAACTTGATTTTTTGAAAGTTCTTTATGATAGAATAGTGGATTCTGAAGTATATAAGGAATATATGAGTTCTACTATTTCATCTTATGAGGAAGATCGTGAGTTGTGGCGTAAATTATATAAAAACTTTATTTATAATAATTCCGATTTAGATGAAATTCTTGAAGAACAGAGTCTTTATTGGAATGATGATAAAGATATCGTGGATACGTTTGTATTGAAAACAATTAAACGATTTGAAGAGAAAAATGGGACAAAACAAGAACTCCTCAACGAATATAAGGATGAAGATGACAAGGAATTTGCACGTCGTCTGTTTCGTCGTACGATATTGGGAGCTGATGATTATATGGCATTGATTAAGGCTAATACTAAAAATTGGGATTTAGATAGAATTGCATTTATGGATGTCGTGATAATGCAAATAGCTTTGGCTGAGATTCTTTCTTTTCCGTCAATTCCTACTCGTGTATCGCTTAACGAATATGTTGAAATAGCTAAAACTTATAGTACTCCGAAAAGCGGAGCTTTTGTTAATGGCATGCTTGATGCAATAGTTAATCAGTTGAAAAAAGAAAATAAGATTCAAAAAGATTAATAATTAAATAAAAATGACTATGAACTTAATGACAGTAATTTTGCAGGCTACAGGTGGTGGCGGAATGTCTTTTATCTTTATGATGATTGCCATTTTTGCTATTATGTATTTTTTTATGATTCGCCCTCAAAACAAAAAACAAAAACAAATTCAAAACTTCCGTAAGAATCTTGAAGTTGGCCAGGAAGTTGTCACTGCAGGAGGTATTTATGGGAAAATTAAAGAATTGGAAGATACAAAAGTAATTCTTGAAATTGCACCAAGTGTAAAAATTACAATTGATCGAAATTCTATTTTCTCGGATGCAACTCAGGGTGGAAATTCAAAATAATTTTTTTCGCCTATGTCCGGCAAAGGAAGGAATGCTAAGCCTTTTTATGTAAGGATATTAAAAAAGGTCAGATTTTTTCTATTCAGTAAAAAGAATAGAGAATTATTGATCTTTTTGTTCTTTTTATTTATTTCTGCTTCTTTTTGGTTCATGCAGACATTGAATGATACCTATGATTATGAGTTTGTTGTGCCATTTCGTGTAAAAAATGTACCAGAAAAGATGGTAATAACGTCGAATGTTCCAACGACAGTCCGTTTTACAGTTCGTGATAAAGGTACAGTACTTTTAAATTATATGTTTGGGCAAAGTTTTTATCCAATTGTTATGGATTGGAATGATTATTATAATGGCAGTAGCAAAATCATTATTCCACAATCTGATTTACTAAAAAGTATAAAAGGACAATTGATGACATCTACTAAAATAGTTACTTTAAAATCAGAAGCTATTGATGTTATTTTTACAAAAGGTGAATCAAAAAAAATACCGGTAAAACTTCAAGCGGGAATTGTTACGGGTAAACAGTATTATTTGTCTCAGATATTCATTAAACCGGATTCGGTTTTGGTTTATGCTCCTAAGAAATTACTTGATTCTTTGAAGGTTGCCTATACATCAGACATTCAAATACATGCAGTATCGGATACTACTAGAATGCAAATTCCGTTGCAACGTGTGCATGGGGCCAAGTTTGTTCCGGAAGCTGTTTTAGTTCAGTTAAATATTGATATATATATGGAAAAGAGCTTAGATGTACCTATTATTGGGGTTAATTTCCCAACAGATAAATCTCTGAAAACATTTCCTTCAAAAGTCACCGTGACTTTTCAAACTGGGTTGTTACAATCTAAGCATATAACATCTGCTGATTTTAAGGTTATAACGGATTATAATGAACTAATGAAAGAAGGAAGAGTAATACTTCATATACAGTCGGAACCACGTGGAATTAAAAATTTGCGGATGAGTCCTGAGTCTGTTGATTTTCTGATAGAAACGAAGTGAAATTATGTCTGCTATAAAATTAGGTATTACAGGTGGAATTGGGAGTGGAAAATCTGTGGTCTCTATGATTTTCAGATTGATGGATGTACCAGTATATGATTGTGATTTTCATTCAAAATATCTCACGGAACATAATAATATAATTCGTAGTCAGCTTATTGATTTATTAGGAAATGGTGTCTATTTTCCCAATGGAAGGTTAAATAAGTCTCTTTTGGCTTCTTATGTTTTTTCAGATTCTAAACATACAGCACAAATTAATCAGATTATTCATCCTATAGTAAAGACCGATTTTAAAAGTTGGACTCTTAATCAGACTTCCGAGATTTCTATTGTAGGCATGGAATCGGCTATTTTGTTTGAAGCAAAATTAGAAAATGCTGTTGACAAGATACTTTTTGTACAAGCACCTTTTAATTTGCGTATACAGCGAACAATGGACCGTGATGGCTTATCTTTTGAACAAGTAAAAATGAGGATAAAAGCTCAAATGGATGATGCTTATAAGATGAAACGCTCTCATTTTGTAGTAGTTAATGATGGTAAGTTATCATTATTGTCGCAAATTCAAAATGTTTTAGGCAGATTAAAAGGACTGTAGCAGTACCAATAATTGTTTAAAACAACTTTTTTTATATGTAGAACTTTGTCTGTTTAAGCATCAAGTGCTACTTTTGTCCAATAAAAGAAAAATATCATTATTAAATATTTATTACTATGTTTTTTCCTTGGGAAATCAGCTTATATAATCCAGG
>CAZKSK010000205.1:0-4541 GCA_964555225.1 uncultured Bacteroides sp. | reverse complement strand
TAATAAACGTTATGGCTCAATTGCTGAAATGTCGCTAAAAGGCAGGCAATTAATCTTACTAAAACCTTCTACTTATATGAATCTTAGCGGAAATGCAGTTCGTTATTGGAAACAGAAAGAAAACATTCCTATAGAAAATTTATTGATATTAGTTGATGACATTGCTCTCCCTTTTGGCGAATTACGGATGAAACCAAAAGGCAGTGATGCAGGTCACAATGGCCTTAAAAACATAGCTGAAATGCTGGGTACCGAAAATTATGCTCGATTACGTTTCGGGATAGGAAATGAATATCCTAAAGGAGGGCAAATTAATTATGTATTAGGACACTTTTCTGAAGAAGAAATAAAACAAATGAATGAGCGTCTAAATCTAGCATGTGAAATGATTAATAGTTTTGTACTAGCTGGGATTCAGATTACTATGAATCTATATAATCATAAATAAAATGAATGAAGCAAGAATAGATAAATGGTTATGGGCCGCACGTATTTTCAAGACAAGAACGCTTGCCGCTGAAGCATGTAAAAAGGGGCGTATCAGCATTGGAGATGTACAATTAAAACCTTCAAAGACGATCAAAGTAGGTGAAATAATCAATGTTCGCAAACCTCCTATTACCTATTCATTCAAAGTTCTTCAAACTATCGAGAAACGCATAGGTGCAAGATTATTACCTGAAATTTTAGAAAACGTAACTGATCCGACTCAATATGAATTATTAGAAATGAGTAAAATAAGTGGATTTGTCAATAGGGCACGCGGTACAGGAAGACCGACAAAAAAGGAGCGCCGTGATTTAGACGAATTCACAACTCCTCAATATATTAATAATTCTGACTTCCACTTCGATTTCGATTTTGAAGATAATGCAGAGGAAAACTCAACAAAAGAGTAATAAAATATATTTTTAAAAAAAGCTATCATATTCTCTATCTATATCATAAAATGTACTTCCCTTATTTATTATTCCGATAAAAACTACGTTGCCAACAACATAAAAAAATAAAGAATATGATAGATAAGAGATTACAAATATTTTTTAATTTGCATTATCATTTCATTATATTCCGCATCGGATAAATAAACATTGCCGGGATTCATTTGGAAGACGCCTCCATAATCAGGTCCATCAACATACTTTGGAGCTAAATGAAAATGCAAATGGGATAATTTATCACTATAAGCTCCATAATTAATCTTTTCTGGGTGGAAAGCTTTATCCATAGCACGAGTAACACGAGTGACATCTGACATAAAAGCATTTCTATCTTTATCATTCAACTCAAACAAATCGTTTATATGATCTTTATAAGCAACTAAACATCTTCCCTTATATGTTTGTTCCTTAAATAGAAAAACACGAGAAACACTTAATTGTGCAAATTCAATCATTAAATTATGTAACGTCTCGTTATTAGTACAATATAGACATTCTTTAGGATCACTTTTCATTTTTTCTTTTATATTTGATTATTAATTGAGGTAAAGATAGTCATTTTTTTCTTCAGTTATTATTAATAGATAGTTTTTGTTCCAATAAATTATGAATATATCTATTTTCTCCTACAACCCATACCACATCACCTTCTTCGAAAGGTATACTTGGATCTGGTACACGAAGGGAATCGTCCTCTCTTTCTACCCCAACTACTAAACATTTAAAATGATTTCTGATTCCACTTTCACGAATAGTTTTACCTATAAAGATAGAATCATCAGTAATTACGAATTGCCTCAAGATCATTTCCTTTTTCTCTACATCAACATCATCCTCTATCAAAATAGATTTTTCTACTACATGAGCAAAACGTGAAAGTTGTTCATCTGTTCCTATTACCTGGATTTTATCATCCGGATATAAACTCGCATTGCCATCCGGAATATTGATACGATGATTACTACGAATAATAGAAGCTATATGGATTCCATATTTATTTCCAAAATCCAGAGTCTTCAATGTTTGCCCAATCCAAGAAGAATCAACTGGTATAATAAAATCTGACAAATGGAGATCACGAGACAAAAGTCGACCGGCATATTTAGGCTTCTGTTTCCCCAAATATTCAGCTTGCATATCTTTAAAACGGAGATTCTGCTTAAAAGTTCGCTCAAGTTCAATAGAATGTTTTTTTAAACGACGTGAAAGCAACATAAGTATAACAAGGCCAAAAGCAATAGAAATCAATAAAGATGCAGAAGTCTTATAAAAATGACCAATAACATAACTAACAAACCCAACTGCGATAAGTAAACGCAATAGTATAGTTACTAATAAAGGTGCACGGTTATATCTATTATCATGCCATAAAGCTAAAAATTCCTCTGATCGATTTTTTTTCATTACAATCGCTCGCAAAAAAGGAGAAATAAGCAAGATAATAAGAATTGTACTCAAACCTTTCATCCAAAACAAGGATAACCATTTAGATAACAAAGGAGAAACAAAATTCAAAAAGATAATTATTACTGCTATACTTAATATTGTATATACAACAGTCATTCTCGTGGTTGATATCAATAAAGACTTCCATTTATTTTCATGATTTACGGTTTGAGAACCCGATGAATAATTGTCTATCAAATTAAGAAATTTCTTGGGTAAATGTTTTCTTGCAAATTCATATGCTGGTGAACTCAATCTAATCATATAAGGAGTAAGAAAAGTCGTTATAACAGAAACCGCTATAACTATTGGATAAAGAAAGTCACTTGTTACCTTTAAACTAACTCCTAATGAAGCAATTATAAAAGCAAATTCACCTATTTGTGTCAAACTGAATCCACATTGCATCGCCGTTTTAAGAGGCTGCCCCGCAAGAACAAATCCCCCAGAACCAAAAATCGTTTGTCCTATTAAAATAGCGACTGTTATTCCTATGATCGGACCGATATATTCCACAATCATAGCAGGGGATATCATCATTCCAACAGATACAAAAAATACAGCTCCAAATAAATCTTTCACAGGAGAAATTAAATGTTCAATTTTTTCAGCTTCAATAGTTTCCGCTAATATACTACCCATAACAAAAGCACCAAAGGCTGGAGAAAATCCTGCTTTATATGCAAATACAACCATACCGAAACAAAGGCCGAGAGAAACGATAAGCAAAGTTTCATTACTCATTAAATTCTTACACTTTCTAAGGAATAAAGGAATAAGATATATACCCACAACAAACCAAAGGACCAAAAAGAAGACCAATTTAAGAATACTAAATAGCATATCTAACCCTTCAAAATTTTTACTAACAGCCAATGTAGATAACATCACCATCAAAACAATAGCCAATATGTCTTCTAAAATCAAAACACTCAGAACAAGGCCCGCAAACCTCTGCTGACGAAGTCCCATATCATCAAATGCTTTATATATAATAGTAGTAGAAGACATGGCCAACATTCCTCCCAAAAATATGCAATCCATTCGAGGCCAACCAAAAAGTGAGCCAATCATAAAACCAATCGATATCATACAAAAAATAATAGTACAAGCCGCTATAATAGGAGTGTTTCCCAACTTTACTATTTTCTTAAAACTGAAATCTAATCCAAGAGCAAATAACAAAAAAATAACACCAAGGTCAGCCCATGTTTGGACATCAGTCATATCGCTCACAGAAGGTGTGTAAGGCATATGTGGACTAGTTAGAAAACCCGCAACGATATATCCTAAGACCAAAGGTTGCTTAAGCTTTTTAAAGATAAGTGTCATAACACTAGCACTTATCATAACCAAAGCCAAATCGAATATAAGCTTATGCATTCTTGGAACTATAATTTAGATTGTATTCTTTTGAGCTTCTAATTTATCAATAAAACGCTCATTCTTTAGAAAAAGATCATCTGACATACAAAAATAAAAATATAAAGTGGTATCAAATCAAGACTTTGCCACCAATTCTGAAATTTTAATAACTGTCTTCATTGCTTTTTCCATACTTTGGATAGACACATACTCAAAACGTCCGTGCATATTCATACCTCCTGCAAAAATATTCGGGCAAGGCAATCCCCTAAAAGAAAGTTGTGCTCCATCCGTTCCTCCACGAATAGCTCTCACCTTAGGCTGAATACCCGCCTCTTCCATCGCTTTAAAAGCTATATCAATGATATGCATTACAGGTTCTATTTTTTCGCGCATATTATAATACTGGTCTTTCATATCCAGAATGGCTGTATCTTTTCCATACTTATTATTAATAAGATCAACCATATGGCTCATTTCTTGCTTACGTTCTTTAAATTTTCGAAGATCATGATCACGGATGATATAATTCAACTGACTAGATTCTACTTCTCCTTTCATACCAACAAGATGATAAAAACCTTCATAATCTTGAGTATGTGCAGGAGTTTCATTTTCCGGCATTAATCTAATAAAATCATTGGCAATCAACATAGAATTGATCATCTTGTTTTTGGCATATCCCGGATGAACATTTCTTCCCTTAAAAGTAATTTTCGCCGACGCGGCGTTAAAATTTTCAAATTCCAACTCACCGACTTCTCCTCCATCCATAGTATAAGCCCATTC
>CAZKSK010000204.1:0-4585 GCA_964555225.1 uncultured Bacteroides sp. | reverse complement strand
GTTTGTTCTAAAATTACACGTAAAGTAATTTAAAAGAGCGGAAAACCTGTGAAGGTAATCCGTTCTTTTTTTATAATAATTTATTATCTCATGAATTTCTATACTAATATACAATACAGCGAATTTCTTTCGCTGCTGCATATCGAGTAAGTAATAACGTCATATAATCTACTGCATCCTGCAAACCTGTTGGACCGTCATAACTATTTATAGTAACTAATAAATGAGCTGTTGAAATTGATAATTTGGTTCGTTCATGATCACTGGTTGGAGTACCAAATCCTCCTACGGCATCTCTCCACACCGGAAGTCTTCCTATATTTAACTCTCCTCGACCTATGCCCTCATATGATTCTTCATCCTTACCAATCCCATAAATAATGGTATCTCCTTGCACTTTATCCGCATCAAAAGCACCAATAGAAAAACCGGTATTCATTGAAACAGCATTAACCAAATCTACTACCGTATTCACCTTATATAACTCATTGCCTTTTAATATCCTACGACAAAGGGCTTCGGCAGCAGGACGATAACGACTCGGATCTTTGCCACATTTTTTATAGGCTTCACGGGTTGCCCGAATGGTCCTGATTTCTTTAATAGAATCAATTGTATATTTTTTACGATATTCGTCGATCAATAGGTTTATTTCATGCCAAAGGCTCTCATTATAAGACGTATTATGAATGGTAGCATTTATAATAGCTACTACATAATTTGGACAAACCGCTTTAATTTCTTCTGAGATTTGAACTTTCAGCATAACACCCTCCTCTTATCTGAATACATAATGCAAAATAAATAATACCGCCAAAATATACATAGTCACAGAGATTTTACGCCATTGTCCGGTTAGAACTTTAACTAATACAAAACTAAGCATACCCATAACAATACCTTCTGCTATTGAATAACATAGGGGCATCATAATAATAGTAAGAAAAGCAGGTAAAGATTCCGTAATGTCACTAAAATCAATTTTTCTGATCGACTCCATCATTAAAACCCCAACAATAACCAAAGCACAAGTAGTTGCAGCACTAGGAATAAGTAAGAAAACCGGAGAAAAGAAAAGAGCAATAAGAAACAAAACAGCTGTAACAGCCGAAGTTAAACCGGAACGTCCTCCTTCTGCAATACCAGTAGTACTTTCTACAAATGTTGTTACTGTGCTCGTTCCAAAAATTGCTCCAGCAACAGTTGCCAATGAATCTGAAAGAAGAGCCGGTTTAAGATACTTTGCTTCACTGTTATCACGGACCGAATCCAACTTACCCGCTGCACCTATCAAAGTTCCCAATGTATCAAACAAATCCATAAAAACCAATGTAAAAATAATAACCACCATATTAAATGATAGAATATTAGAGAAATCGAACTTCATAAATGTCGGAGCTAAAGAATGAGGTGCAGAAATCGGAATAAAATGTTCCGGCATAGTAGTTACACCTAGAGGTATTCCGATAATCGTCATAATCAAAATAGTATAAAACAAAGCACCACGAATATGCATCTTCATTAAAACGGCACTTAATATAATACCGGCAAAGGAAAGAATCGTTGTCGGAGTCCAAACTCCCAAGGATACGTATGTAGACTCATTAGAAACAATAATTCCACTTTTGGTCAATCCAATAAACGTAATAAAAAGACCAATGCCTCCAGATATAGCATAACGAATCGTCTCTGGTACACTATTTACAATTTTCTCACGAATATTACAGATTGTCAATATAACAAATATTATCCCTTCTACAAATACTGCTGTTAAAGCTTCCTCCCAGGTATATCCCATACTCTGAACAAGAGTAAAAGCAAAAAAAGCATTAATGCCCATACCTGGAGCTAAAGCAAATGGTACCCGGGCAAGAAATGCCATAATCAAAGTTCCTACAGCAGATGCCAAAGCTGTAGCAGTAAATACAGCACCTTTATCCATTTGAGCCGCAGATAATATATCCGGATTAACTGCCAAAATATAAGACATAGTCAAAAAGGTAGTAAGTCCAGCCATCATTTCGGTACGGACATTCATAGTTTTAGGATTATATCCTAATAATGAAAGTATTTTCATAAAATTATTTTTTTAAGAAGCAAAATTAAATAAAAAAAAGAATGTTGCAAAACATATCATATTAGTTTCTCCTTTCGAGAATAATAATTTACTTTGTATTTAGAACAGTTCAGCACAGTTAAGTGTTTAAAACAGTTATGAAGAAAAAAAATGATATCACAAGATTTGGGCAACAAACGACTAAAGTTCAGCAGTTGGCTGATAAAATTAGTCTCGCTATTTCAATAAATGAATTTCGTGGAGGAGATTCATTACCTTCTATTAATCAGATAAGTAATAAATACAAAGTTTCCCGAGATACTGTTTTTAAAGCTTTTGCAAACCTTCGTGAAAGAGGTCTGATAGATTCTATACCTGGAAAGAACTATTTTGTCACAAACCATCTGACAAAAGTACTTTTACTTTTGGATCAATACACTCCTTTTAAAGAAACTCTTTATAACAGTTTCATCAAACATTTACCACTAAACTACAAAGTAGATTTATTATTCCATCAATACAATCAAAAACTTTTTGATACCATCATTCATGAATCCGTAGGGAAATATAACAAATATGTAGTAATGAATTTTGACAATGAGAAATTATCGGCCGCCCTTAAGAAGATTCCTGCAAACAAATTACTTTTGTTAGATTTCGGTAAATTTGAAAAAGCACCATATTCTTATATTTGTCAAGACTTTGATAATAACTTATATACTGCACTTTCTTCATTAAAAAACGAATTTTCAAAATATAAGGAATTTATTATGTTATTCCCGAAAGAATTGAAGCACCCTTTAAGTAGTCGAGATTATTTCATTAAATTCTGCAAAGAACACCATTTAAAAAGTAAGATTATTGACAATATAGAAACATTACAAATTGAGCAAAACAAAGTCTATTTTGCTATCAAACAACAAGATGTAGTAAAGGTTGTAAAAAGCGGAAGAGAAGCTCATTTAAAATGTGGAAAAGATTTCGGATTATTGGCTTATAATGATATCCCTTCCTATGACGTTATCGAAAATGGAATTACTTCACTTACTGTAAATTGGGAAATAATGGGAAATAAAGCTGCTAAATTTGTATTAGACAATACTCCTATACATGAATATTTACCTACAGAAGTCAAATTGAGACATTCTCTCTAATTTTTTTTAATAAAAATCAGCATAGTTCAGCATAGAAAAACAATTAATCTTTTATATATTAATATGAAAAAATATCCAAAAATTGGGATTCGTCCCACAATCGACGGACGTCAAGGCGGTGTTCGCGAAAGTCTTGAAGAAAAAACCATGAACCTAGCTAAGGCTGTGGCTGAATTAATTAGTAAAAATATTAAAAATGGAGACGGAAGTCCTGTTGAATGTATCATTGCAGATTCAACAATCGGACGTGTGGCTGAAAGTGCCGCGTGTGCAGAAAAATTCGAAAGAGAAGGCGTAGGCTCTACTATTACAATAACCTCCTGCTGGTGTTATGGAGCTGAAACAATGGACATGAATCCGTATTATCCGAAAGCTGTTTGGGGATTTAATGGAACAGAACGCCCTGGAGCGGTGTATCTGGCAGCAGTACTTGCAGCTCACGCCCAAAAGGGCCTCCCTGCATTCGGGATTTACGGTCATGATGTACAAGATTTAAATGATAATTCTATACCGGAAGATGTAGCAGAAAAAATTTTACGCTTTGCTCGTGCAGCTCAAGCTGTAGCTACAATGAAAGGAAAATCATATCTTTCTATGGGAAGCGTATGTATGGGTATTGCCGGCTCTATCGTTAGTCCGGAATTTTTCCAAGAATATTTAGGTATGCGCAATGAATCCATTGATCTGACTGAAATTATTCGTCGTATGGAATTAGGCATCTTTGACCAAGATGAATATAAAAAAGCTATGACCTGGACAGAAAAATACTGTAAAGCAAATGAAGGACACGATTATAACTCTCCAGAAAAGACAAAAACTCGTGAAGAAAAAGATAAAGATTGGGAATTCATTGTCAAAATGATGATCATTATGCGCGATTTGATGACAGGCAATCCAAAGTTAAAAGAAATGGGATTCAAAGAAGAGGCATTGGGACATAACGCTATAGCAGCTGGTTTTCAAGGGCAACGTCAATGGACAGATTTTTATCCTAATGGGGATTTCCCTGAAGCCTTACTGAATACAAATTTCGACTGGAATGGCATTAGAGAAGCTTATGTTCTCGCAACAGAAAATGATGCTTGTAACGGCATTGCTATGCTATTCGGACATTTATTAACCCATCGTCCACAAATATTTTCAGATGTACGTACATATTGGAGTCCAGAAGCAGTGAAACGTGTAACAGGAAAGGAATTAAACGGAAGAGCAGCAAATGGTATTATTCATTTAATTAATTCTGGAGCAACATGTCTAGATGGAACAGGTCAAGAAGCTGATGAAAATGGTAACCCTGTTATGAAACAGCCTTGGGAGCTTACAAATGCAGAAGTAGAAGAATGTCTGAGAGCAACCACATGGTATCCAGCCAGTC
>CAZKSK010000203.1:0-4591 GCA_964555225.1 uncultured Bacteroides sp. | reverse complement strand
TTAGTAGAAAGCATACGTTTCATACTAAGAGCCAGACTAAGAGTAACGCTCATAGGTAAACCTTCAGGAACTGCCACCACAATAATGGTAACGGCTATCATTATGGATTTCAACAAGTAATTTCCGGTAACAAGCCAATTCACAGCATCACCTTCCTCAAAAAAGAAAAGCATTTTAACTACTATGATAAGAAAAGCAATGACATAACTTGTACGAGTAATTACCGTACCCAATTTATCGAGTTGTTCGTTTAAGGGAGTACACACAGAGTTGTCAATCTGCGCTCCTTGATATACCTTACCATATTCGGTATGATCACCCACAGCCTGAACACACATCACGGCATGTCCATCTGCCACCATAGTTCCCTTCATTACGCAATCGGAAGGATAAGTCGCCTCCGTGTCAAATTCTTCTGGAATAATAGTTTTAGAACAAAGTGGTTCCCCCGTAAGCGTAGATTCATTCATTTGCAAAGATACAGCTTCCACAAGTCGACCATCAGCACAAACTTCATCACCTGTATTAAGTATAATAATATCACCTACCACAACTTCTTTCTGAGGTATCTGACAAATAATGCCCTCACGAATAACAGTCACTAACGTATTGTCGGCTACACTATTCAGCACATCAAAAGCACGTTTGGCTTTCATCTCAAACCAAAACCCGACACCTGTGGCAAGCATTACAGCCACAAAAATACCAAGTGGCTCAAAAAAGACCTGCAAACCACCACCACTCGTATACTCATAAACGGAAATACCTAAAATCAATACAAGAACAACAAGTAAAATGAGAATAATCGGATCACGAAATTTTTCAAGATACAAGTGCCATAACGATTCTTTCCGTACGGCCGAGAGCACATTCATTCCATATTGCTCGCGGCTTTGCAAAACTTCTTTCCGTGTAAGGCCTTTATAATATTTAATCTGATCCATTATAATTTTATCAATATAACGGAGACAAATATACGAACAATAATTCAATAACAAGAAGATTGATAAAAGGACAAAAATCCAAAAAAGGAGGATTTAAGATGATTTATAGAAAATATCTATTTAAAACTGGTATATATTTTACTAGATTCCTTATCCAATGTTATCAACTGCGTAGGCTGAACAACAGTCAGCTCAACTCCGTCCGGATAACTATACCACGTACCTGTTGTAGGAAAAGTAACAGAGATTTCTGTTTCCAAATTCATAAAATTGCCTACTACTACAATTCCTTTCGCTGAATCATAAACCGACATCCAACGCCCCTGATTCCAATCATTCAAGGAAGCATGCATGTTACATGTAACGGAAGTTTCGAACAAATCGTCATTCGCATTACGCAATTTCAACAAATTGCTATATGTAGTATAAAGTTTTTTATAGGTAGAATCATCATAATAATCCCATTTTACCGGTTTCTTACCTGTTCTGCCATTATAGTCAATACTGTAATCATAACCCAATTCACCAAATTGCCAAATAAGTTTAGGGCCGGGTGTCATTAACAAAAACGCAGCATTATTTTGTGACATGGCAATACGTTCATCCAAAGATGTTTTCAATCCATAATTGCCCCAAGTCTTTTGCTTATAAGCAACTCGCTCTTCATCATGACTTTCTGCATAGCCTACCCAATGAAATATCTTTTCATATAATCCTGTAAAAGCGCTGTCATCTTGCCATCCCATACCGGATTGGCAAAAGGCATTATTCATATTTCGCCAGAAAAAAAGTCCGTCACCAGCCAATTCCGTTTCTTCCGACGGACAAAAATGCTCACAAATCATCACAGCATTTGGTTTAGCAGCTTTCACTGTCGCATAATATTCTTTCAAATAGGAAACCCGGGTAGCATCATAAGCCGAAACACTTGCATCGTCTGTACTTGTTTTTTGGGTAAATCCTTTAGTAAAATCAAAACGAAACCCGTCAATATGATATTCTTCAAGCAAAAATTTAATATTACGTTCCACAAACTCACGCGTTAAAACGGAAGAATGATTAAAATCATTGCCAAACGAGTAATAATGAGGAGTAGTAACATTAAACCATGGATTTGTACTTGATGGACGGCTATTCACACTATCCCAATACATTCGCGCCAATGGACATTGCGAAGATGCCTGATTATAAACTACGTCGAAAAGCACCGCTATACCCTTACCATGACAAGCATCAATAAACGTTTTATACATATTCTTAGTACCATATGCCTTATCCAATGCAAAATAAAAACCTGTATTATAGCCCCAGCTATCATTCCCATCAAACTCTTGTACAGGCATCAATTCAATAGCATTCACACCTAACGCCTTTAGATAATCCAATTTATCCATTGCTCCATTAAGATCACCGGAAGATGTAAAATCACGTAACAATATCTCATAAATCACTAATTCTTCATCCGCAACACGCGTAAAAGAATCATTCTTCCATATATAAGCGGACGGACTTATACAAAATGTTGAAACGATGCCTATTCCACCAGAAGAGTAAGCCTTGGGATCCCCATAAGTAGTAGTCGGAATAAGCCCATCATTATCAGGATCTAAAATTTTCTCCGTATAAGGATCGGCCAAGCGCATAGCTCCGTCAACTTCCGTACCTACATAATACTGAAAAGCATATTCCTTACTTGCTTGTAAATTTGAAATGGTAATCCACCAACAGCCTGCTGAATTATCACGATACATTTGTGATTGGGTATCGTTACTTAGAGTCCAATTATTAAAATCACCTACCACATAAGCATAATCTTTATGATTCCCATTTTTATCCTTATCATATAAAACCAAAGTAGCACTTGATTTATCAGAACCATAATTAATACCATATTGCAAGCCCACAGGCATATTTTTTTCCACAATTGCAGATGGAATAAAACCTTTGTATTTGGAATCAGTAACAGTAATAAACGTATCATTATCAATTCCTTTTTGAGAGCCATCGGCACTACGTACAATTAAGCCCAATTTTTCTACAGGTGTGGTTCCTGAACCAAACCAGCTACGAATAGACGATGAAAGAGAAATACTCCAAAGATTATCATCTAACTTTGTCATCTTGTACTTAGATAAATTGTCTGTCCAAGAAGATGGTTGGAATTTCCATATCCCGTCCACAATAATTCCGGCATAAAGATATACATCACCTGTATAACCATAAAGAGCAGACGACACATCCGCTTTAAAGATAATCGTTAGCTCACTATCGGCATTCGGTGTTACAGGATTGTAATTAAATCCGTTCGTATACGTTACAGGATTATCCGGTACAATATTCTCCTTACTGTCTCCACTACAGGATACAGTCAACAAGAATAGACATTCTATCAATAAGAATGGTAAGGAAACTATCTTTTTCAACCAATCATTCATTCACTTAACTGTTTGTTATGAAACAATAAGAAGATAGTTTGCCGCTACATCGACGAACTATCTTCTTATAAATATATTAATCAGTTCTTTTTAATTGTAAAAGTAGGAACATAATGGCTCCTATTAATACTCGTAACCATATCTAAAGTAATAGTATAATTACCGGCTTCACTTACCTGAATATTATCTCCACCGTCTACTAAGTTACCATCGGAATCGGCCCCATAATTATATGACCAAGCTTGATTTGCACGGAATTTAAATCCACCTGCTACCATATCTACTGTTGCAACGAGTTTACCGGTTGTAGCATCCCAAGTCATTGCCACATCGTTTGCATTATCCCAACCGCCAACTGCATCTCCAATAATAGTCCATGTCGTTTTCTCCATGCTCATCGATAACTGATCCGGCATTACGGTAAACTTATAAAGCCCGGCATCATGCTTTATATTATCACCACCCGCTACAAGTTTCTCACCATCTGTGGAACCCCAATTTTCATCCCATGATCCTTTAGCAAATTTAAAATCTCCGCTTTCGGTATAATAAATGTAACCTGTATAGATACCATCGTCTTTTAATGAAACCAAGGCATAATCTGCAGTAGTAGGATCCCAACCATTAATGGAACCTGGCATATTCAATACCGGATAATCGCAAATATATTTACCGCTATAAATTTTATATGAATAAATACCCCCATTGAAATCTAAAGCAATGGTATATTCTCCAGCTTTATCTATAGTCAAATTATCACCACCATAAGCAAGATCAGTTTTTTCTGCACCGGTTTCAGAAGATAAACCTAAGTTAATACTCCAAGCTTGATTTGCACGAAACTTAAATCCTCCGGCAGCCATATTCACTGTTGCCCTATAAACCTTGTTATTAGCATCATAAGTCATAGTCACATCATTTGTAGTATCCCAACCGCCAACTGCATCTCCAATAATACTCCAATCAGCTTTCTCAACACTGCAAGTCAAAGCATTAATATCCACATTAATTTTATATGTACCAGCTTCCGTAACCTTCAAGTTTCCTCCGTCTTTAGCCAACGTTGTTCCATCCGAAGAACCCCAATTAACATCCCAAGAGCCATCAGCGAATTTAAATTCTGAAGCTGTACTGAAATAAATATAACCTTCATATACCCCATCACCCTTTTTGGAATAAAGAGCCTGAGTATAATTAGTAGGATCCCACCCC
>CAZKSK010000202.1:0-4593 GCA_964555225.1 uncultured Bacteroides sp. | reverse complement strand
TACCGCTCAAGTCCATATTGAATGGAATAAAAAAACTCGAACCGGAAGGAACTGTTATTTTCGTAGAAGGAAATGTCATATTCTTTCCATCAATAGGTATGGTAAATAGTATATTTTTTTTAGCCGTTAGAGTTTTCAGGCGCTGGTAATTGTTTACAAAGATATATCCGCTATGGCCATTGCTTCTATAGTTCCATCTAAGTCCTTCATCCCAATTATAGTCTGTAGTCTCGGTAACAGGAAAGAATGGATTCATGGTTGCCAGTTGCCCTCCGAAGTCATGAAGAAATAAATGTAGAATGCGGAGACTATGATATTGTTCGTTCAATTGTCCGAATTCACCAATAGGAGCTTGGAAATCATAAGTTTTTACAGGGAGGTCATTATAATTGGTAATTAAAGTTCGCTGCATCTCGTTTAACGTAGTTAGTTTGCCCTCTGGATTGGTTCCTCCATGATACATATAATATCCGGGGAGATTGCTTCCGTTTCCTATTTTGACCAGTGCAGTAGCATATATATCCATTGGATAAATATATATGCGACGATGATAGCTGGTCATCATTCCTCCGCCTAGTTCACATGTCAGAAATGGATAAGCCAGTTCACCTTTAGCATCTTCTTTCTTCTGATTTTTGATTTGTTCGGTTGCTATGACAGTAGAACCGCGATATGATTTAAAGAAATAGCAGTTCCTATAATCACCGGGCATATCGGTGAGAGTCCTATCCCAGAATCCATCACTATAATCTCCATACATTGGAATAATTTCTCCATAAGCAGCAGGTGTACGTAATAATGGCCAACCGGTGCGAGTATAAATAGGTGTATCAAATCCTAGTTGTTGGGCCATGTCCTTTAATATTTTTAAATGGCTCCAACTACCACTGTATTCATTCTCTAACTGAATGCCTATAATAGGACCACCATCTTTCCATAGCAATCCTTGTACTTGAGCATATATCTGGCCATACCAACTTTTTACCTTTTCTAAATATTTGGGGTCATTGGTACGTATGTTATATTTCTCCTTTATCATCCATTCCGGAAATCCACCGTTCCGAACTTCACCGTGACAGAAAGGCCCCATACGAAGAACCACAGGCAAGTTGAGTTCTTTACAAAGAGAAATGAATTTGTGAAGATTACGGTTTCCACTCCAGTCATACTGATTTTCCACTTCTTCATGATGAATCCAGAAAACATATGTAGCAATAATATTTACACCTCCGGCTTTCATGCGCAGTAGCTCGGTTCGCCATTGACTTTCGGGAACGCGGGAATAATGAATTTCTCCCATAACAGGAATTATTCGTTTTCCATTATGAAATAGACTTTGAGTGTCCAACGTCCAAGTTTCTCCATTTGGCGATTTGGATGTTCCCATTTTAAGTTTAGAGTTTTGTGCACAGATATTGATACTGAGTACAATTATAAAATTTAGTAGAAATAATTTTTTCATATTTTGTGTAATATATAAAAAGAGGTACTCTCCATACTAGTTGGAGAGTACCCAACAATCAATTTACCTTATTACTAAATATTTTATTATTTAGTCGGGCCATCATAATTTGAGGTATAAAAATACTGATCAAGAGTGTAACCGGCAGCTGTTGCTTGGTCAATTGCATAATTCGGAATTGGGAAATATTCGCTCGATGGAGTGCGTCCATATTCTTCCATGGTTGTGTAATATTTTCCGAAACGGATCAAATCGACTTTACGACATCCTTCATACATTAGTTCATGACCACGTTCTGTAAGAATTGCATCTAGAAAATTACTTACAGATGATGTTTTGTCGGAGGTCAGGTCCGCTAAACCGGCGCGATTACGTACTTGATTTACACAACTGATTGCCGTTGAACTTACAGAATTGTTTGCACGAGTTAAGGCTTCAGCGTAGAGTAAGAGAACATCAGCCCAACGAGCTAATGGGAAATCAGTTCCCTGATAGCTTGTTGCTGTTTCAACTGGGTATTTATTGATGATATAACCATCCCAAATACTGCCAATATCTGTAGGACCGACCCAACCGTAACGCTTATCATAGTAGGACGTTAAGATAGTTTCTTTGCGCAAATCTCCGTCTTCAAAAGTTGAATAATATTTAGGATCGATGTTAAAGCACTGTCCCCAGCCTCCTCCTTGATAATAAAAAGGAGTAGGATTACCATCCCCGTCAGTCTTTGAAGCATTTCCCGGAATCAGATACCATGACCAAGGATTGAAGTTACCTTGTGTACCTGTGCCGGTTGCACCAGTGCTACAAGAAACGGCCATAATTACCTCACAATTGAATTTATTGGCAACTTTGAATTGATCTGCATAAGGATTAGTGCCGTCAGTGTATAATTTATATCCTCCGGTAAACTTACTGAATAGATCAACAGCTTTCTGATAATAACCGCTCATATGATAGCCTTCATTCAAATAATGACGCATTAAACAGAAACGAGCATAGTCGGCTGTATAACGTCCTTTTTCTGATTGAGTTTCAGGAGCGTTTTCTGCAGCAAATTCAAAGTCGTCTGTAATATATTGTGTATAAGTGTCCAAAGACGGGCGAGTCAGATTAGATTCAGCGTCCGTATCTCCAACTTTATCTGGATCGACAATAACAGGAACCGGGCCGAAATACTGCATGAGATAATACATCATTAAACCACGGCAAAGACGAGCTTCTCCTAGTAATTGTGCTTTTTTTGTATCACTAAGTTTAGTTTCCGGAGCATCCTCCAGTGTACCGATAATTTTGGTCATGACGGTAACATCACGTGTTTTCCCAAAATCTTCAGGATAGCCACTGTAAGCTCTGGTATAGTATTTCATATCTTCAAAGGAACCGGATGTTAGTTTTAACCAGCTGTCACCCCACGAACCGCCAAGAACCCAGGATGCACAATAATCGGATGTACCATCTAATAAACGGACTATACTTCCTTCCGGTACATAAAAGTTGTGAGTCTGAGAAGAAAGGGTATATGTCCATTTAATACAAAATGGAACATAGCAATCCATCATGTAGTTTTCATAATCGCTTTCCGAAGAAGGGAAGTTTGTTGTTGATAAACTTCCGTATATCTCCGCGTTAAAATCATTTTCGCAACTGCTAAACATTAAGCCGACAATGGCTAAAGCAGCAAAAAATATATTTCTTTTCATGATAAATCAATTATTAGATTAGAATGTGAATTTTAAACCTAAAGAGTATGACCGAGTCATCGGATATTCAGCTTTACCACCTTTATAGCTACCTCCTGTATAAACCTCAGGATCATAGCAGGTGAAAGGAGTAATTAAAAATGGATTTTGTAAATCTGCATAAACGCGAACTGAATTTACATATTTTGCTAAAGAACCAAGATTCTTTTGATTAAATGTATAACCTAAGGTAATGTTGCGTACGCGGATAAACCATGCATTTTCGTAACCTACATCGGTGCCTGCATTACCTGGTAAATTAACACTTGCCATATAGTAAGCAATACCCGGTTTTGTTCCGGTAGGATTATCTGTCGAAAATACATCTTTTACATATATGGATTCGTTAGAAGTTTGATTTGCTAGTTCCGACGGAGATATCCAGCTATTTATATAATTATATTTTTTCAAACCTAGTTGTGAATACATGAAAATATCCAAATCCCAATTTTTATAGGTAAAATTATTATCCAAGCCCCAATATAAAGAAGGAACGACATTAACACAGTCTACATCAGCAACCGTGATTTGTCCGTCGCCGTTTAAATCTTTGATAATCGGGCAGCCAGGCTGTTGATATGCCGTAGGTTGATAAGATGGCATGTTCGTCTTGTCGGCATTGACAATCCCGTCTGTGCGATAAAAATATAAAGCGTTATAAGGTTCATTTTTCTGAATCTGATATTCCTGATAATCATATCCCGGCATTCTTTCTTTCCAAATGGAATTATAATGAGACAATGTTAAAGTCGAGTTCCATGTAAAATCTTTGGAAACAATATTCTTTGTTGTGATACTTGCATCCCAACCATAACGACGAAGGTGGGCTCCGTTAATAGGATAAGTAGCAAACATAGATAGACCATTTGAATTTGCATAACCCAACATATTGGTAATATCATTCTGGAAATAATCGAAACTTCCATTGATACGATCTCTGAATATGGAAAAATCAAGTCCGATATTTTTCATTACGGTTTTTTCCCATGTTACATCAGGATAATCTTCACCTTCCAATTTAATAGGAACATATTTGCTAGTATTGTTGCTAAATTCTACATAATTGTTATAGGCTCCATAAGCACCATAGAGTGAACTTCCTAAATTATCATTACCGGTTACTCCATAAGAAGCACGCAGTTTTAGCATATTAACCCAAGTAATGTTTTTCATGAATTTTTCGTTAAAAATTTTCCATGCTAATGAAACAGAAGGGAACCATGCATATTTTTTACTTTTAAAGAATTTATCGGTACCATCTCGACGTAATGTTCCTGCGATGACATATTTATCTAGAAAATCTGCGCTGAAACGAGCAAATTGAGAACGTTTTTCATCTGATGTCTTATAGGATGATGGAGAAATAGTACCGGTTGCGGCACTCAAATC
>CAZKSK010000201.1:0-4606 GCA_964555225.1 uncultured Bacteroides sp. | reverse complement strand
TATTGATATAGCGTTTACTATCCTGATCTTGATTTTCTGCGGACAGACGATGAATTTGATGTCTGCCATCGGTATCGTAGTGACATGTGGAGTCGTTATCAATGACTCTATTTTGAAGTTGGATGCCGTGAATGAACTTCGAAAGAAGGGTTGGAAACTGACAGATGCCATACATGAGGCGGGAAGGCGCAGACTCAGGGCTATAGTCATGACTTCACTTACTACAATTATTGCCATGGTGCCGATGCTTTTCTCTTCGAATATGGGGGCTGAACTGCAAAAACCATTGGCTATTGCCATGATTGCCGCCATGTGCATCGGTACGTTGGTAAGCCTGTTTATCGTGCCGTTTATTTATTGGACCATTTATCGAAGAAAGGAGATTCAGAGATGAAAAAAATCATATTATTTGTCTTTATGGCATGCTTGGGAGAACTTGCATTGAATGCCCAACATAAGGTGAGGCTTGATTTACAGCGAACGATCGGTCTGGCTACCGACAGCTCACTCACAGCCTATCGTTATCAGAGTGTATATTTGAGCGGATATTGGACATATAGAGCCTATAAGGCAGCGCGGCTTCCGAGCCTGACGTTGGAAATGACGCCGGCTAAATATTATCGCTATATAACGCAACGCTATGATTCGCAGGCCGATCGGGACCTGTATAGGGAACAACAGATGTTTAATTCGGCTGCCACCGTGGAAGTGGAGCAGAATGTAGACTGGCTGGGCGGTACGCTCTATGCTTCTTCATCTTTGAATTACCTCCGGAATTTTGGAGAAACTACTTATACGCAATATTCGAGTGTTCCGTTTCAATTGGGTTATACTCAGGACTTGCTCGGCTACAATGCTTTTAAATGGGATAAACGCATAGAACCGTTGAAGTATGAGAAGACACAGAAACAATATATATATAATCTGGAGACTGCTTCGGAAGAGGCTATTACTTATTTCTTTGCTCTGGCCATGGCACAAAGCGAGTATAAGATGGCGCAGGACAATGTGACATCGAGTGACACGCTTTATGCCATTGGCAAGATGCGGTATAAGATTGCTTCCATTTCACAGGCGGACTTGTTGACATTGAATTTGGATAAGGTAAATGCGGGTAATTCTTTGGTGAATGCACGGATTGCATTGAAAAGGGCCATGTATTCATTAGCTTCTTATTTGAATATGGACAAGAACACGCAGATAGAGCTGGCTTTACCTTCGAAATTGCATGATATGGAGATATCGGCGGATGAAGCTCTTGAAAAAGCAAAAGCTAATAATCCCACTTATTTGGAACAACGGCAGAATGTGTTGGAGGCTCAGCAGAATGTGTCTAAAACAAAAGTGCAATCATATTTGAGTGCCAATTTCAGCGCCAGTATCGGTTTTAATCAGGTAGCCGATCATCTGGCGGATGCTTATAAAAGGCCTTTGCAACAGGATGTGGTAGCATTTTCACTTTCCATTCCATTGGTGGACTGGGGAGTTAGAAAAGGAAAGTATAATGTGGCAAAAAATAATTTGAATGTAGCTCAGATAACTGCCAAACAGGAAGGAATGAATGTGGAACAGGAGGTTATTATGACAGTAAGTGATTTTAATGTGCAGCAGAGTCTGATTGCCAGTGCAGAGAAAGCACTTGACATAGCTGAAATGGCTTATGACCAAACTTGTAAGCGTTTCTTGATAGGTAAGGTGGATGTGAATAGTTTGACTCTAGCATTGAACAGGCAGCAAACCGCCCAACAGAATTATGTAACTGCATTGGAGAATTATTGGTTGAGTTATTATAAAATACGCCGACTGACTCTTTATGATTTTGCCACCCGGAGGCCATTAGTGAAAAGATGAAGAAGAAAATATCCTCATTTTCCTGCCTGATTGCGTTCGTATGCCTTTCGCTTATCGGATTGGCATTGATGTTCGAACTGCCCGTGAAACTGGCACCGTCTCAGACACTGCCTAACTTGACGGTAAGTTTTTCCATGCCCGGAAATTCGCCTGAAGTTGTGGAGAGTGAGGTCACCGGGAAATTGGAAAGTGTAATGGCAAGGATAAGAGGGGTACACAAGATTGTTTCTACGTCGAACGACGGAGGAGGAAATATCTATGTAGAACTGGATCGGTATGCAGATGTGGACGCCGTGCGCTTTGAAATGTCGACTTTGATACGGCAGGTATGGAATGAACTTCCCGATGGGGTGACTTATCCCGTAATTGAAGCGGAAAAAGTTGATGAAGATGCGGCACGTCCGTTTTTGAATTATACGCTGAATGCTCCGGCTACTCCTATCGAAATACAGCAATATGCGGAAAGACAGATAAAACCTGCCTTATCGATGTTGAAAGGGGTGTATAAGGTGGAACTGAGCGGAGCTACACCTATGGAATGGAGGTTGAAGTACGACAGCAGTCAACTGGAAAATTTGGGAATAGGGCTGAATGACATTGAAGAAGAAATAAGTCGTAGTTTGAATAAAGAATTTCTTGGAATGGGAATCGTGAAAGATTCCGGCAATAGAACAAGCTGGATACGGTTGATGCTGACTTCTTCTGACAATCCTGATCGTCTTGATTTGCAAAAGATGTATGTAAAGTCGAAGAACGGTACGCTTATTTCATTGGATAAACTCCTTTCGGCGGTACATACGGAGCAGGAACCGACGAGTTATTTTCGCATTAACGGACTGAACTCAATCTATCTTTCCATTACGGCTGAAAAGAGTGCCAATCAATTACGTCTGAGTAAGGAAATAAAAGAACTGTTAGGACGACAGGAACAAGCGATGCCGGCAGGATATGAAATACATTTAATGTATGATGCAACCGAATATATCAGTAAGGAACTGGACAAAATTTATTTTCGTACCGGACTTACGGTCCTTATTCTTTTACTTCTGGTGGTGGTCGTAACCCGTAATCGACGCTATTTGTGGTTGGTAGTGAGTAGTTTGACGGTAAATTTACTTGTTGCTGTTATTTTTTACTATCTTTTCGGATTGGAGATGCAACTTTATTCGCTTGCAGGAATCACTATATCGTTGAATCTGGTGATAGACAATACGATAGTGATAGCCGACCATCTGCTGCATCGAAAGAATCTCCGTGCGTTTCCGGCTACACTGGCTGCAACACTTACCACTATCGGAGCCCTGGTTATTATCTTCTTCCTGGATGACCGGATGCGATTGAATTTGCAGGATTTTGCCGCTGTAGTCATTATTAATCTTTTAGTATCACTCTTCGTGGCCTTGTTTTTTGTTCCTGCCATGATGGAGCGTACGGGGATGGAAGATAAGGATTCGAAGAAAACCCGTTATCCTCGATTGATTCATTATGTCATGCGGGGGAAGGTGCATGTAATTCATTTTTATACATGGATTATTCGTCAGTTGGTGCGTTTCAGGTGGGCTGTATGTGTGGCTTTTGTTTTGTTGTTCGGTTTGCCTGTATTTATGTTGCCCGAACATGTGGAAGGAGAGAGCATATGGGCTCATTTGTATAACGATACGTTCGGCTCCGACAAGTATAAGGAAGATTTTAAACCTGTTGTCGATAAATATCTGGGTGGTACGTTGAGGCTTTTTGTAAATGAAGTTTTCAATGGCAGCTATTTCGAACGAAATGACGAAACGGTATTGACTATCAATGCCAATCTTCCTAATGGAAGTACCTTGGAACAAATGGACCGGTTAGTTCAGCAGATGGAACAATTTTTGAGCGGATATAAGCAAATCAAGCAGTTTCAGACATCTGTTTATAGTGCCAACAGGGCTTCTATTCAGGTGTATTTCACCAAAGAGGAGATACGGAAAGGGTTTCCTTATACCCTGAAATCGGATGTGGTGAGCAAAGCGTTGCAGTTGGGTGGCGGAAGTTGGGGCGTCTACGGACTTCAGGATAATGGTTTCAGCAATGATGTGAGAGAAAGTGCAGGTTCGTTCCGTATTAAAATGTATGGATACAACTATGATGATTTGTGCGTGTGGGCGGATTCTTTGAAAACCAGACTGCTGAAACATCGTCGAATCAAGGAGGTAACGGTAAAATCGGAATTCTCATGGTGGAAGGATGATTATCAGGAATTTGTATTAAATCTTGACAAGGAGAGACTTGCAGAATCAGGTGTTTCGACATTCGCATTGTATGGCTCTTTGCAACCTGTTTTCGGCCGTGATATAGTAGCAGGAACATTGAGTACACCTGATGGTTCGGAAAATATCAAACTTAATTCTCGTCAATCGTCCGATCGAGATGTATGGGGATTGCAGAACATTCCTTTCAAGGTGGATAGTACACTCTATAAACTGTCGGATTTTGCTACGGTAAGTAAGGAAAATGCCTCGCCAAGCATTGTAAAGGAAAATCAGCAGTATAGACTTTGTCTGCAATATGAATACATAGGAGCTTACGAACAGGGTAAAAAAATATTGAAGCGTGACTTGGATAGTTTTTCAAAAATATTACCTATCGGTTATTCGGCCCGGACGGAAGATGGACAGTCTTCCGGGTGGAGCGAGAAAGAGAAAGGACAGTATTGGTTGCTTGGCATTGTGATTGTCATCATTTTCTTTATAACTGCCATACTTTTCAATTCTTTGAAACA
>CAZKSK010000200.1:0-4615 GCA_964555225.1 uncultured Bacteroides sp. | reverse complement strand
ATGCCAGAATATTGCGTTCAAAGATCTCTCCATAGCCGGAGAGTGCGCCTATACCTTCTTGAATACGGGCACCACCAGAATCGTTAAGCCCAATTACCGGAGCTCCCATTTTCATAGCCATATCCATTACTTTACAGATTTTCTTTGCCATCATTTCACTTAATGAACCTCCGAAAACAGTAAAATCTTGAGCAAAAACATAAACTAAACGACCTTCAATGGTTCCATATCCGGTTACTACTCCATCACCTAAGAATGTCTTTTTCTCCATGCCGAAGTTTGAACATCTGTGAGTAACAAATGCATCCATCTCTTCAAAACTACCTTCGTCCAAAAGCATTAGAAGACGTTCACGAGCAGTGAGTTTCCCTTTTGCATGTTGTTTTTCAATGGCTTTTTCACCACCTCCCATATGGGATTTAGCACGAAGCTCAACAAGTTCTTTTATTTTTTCTAATTGACTCATTTTTTTTTATTTAGAATAATTTGCATTAGTGTTCACAAAGTTCCGTTAAAACACCGATAGTAGATTTTGGGTGCAGGAATGCGATATTGAGATTTTCAGCTCCTTTACGTGGCGCTTTGTCAATTAAGCGGATACCCGCAGCTTCTGCTTCTGCTAAAGCATTTGCAACTCCGTCTTCAATAGCAAAAGCTACATGATGAACTCCTTCGCCTCTTTTTTCTATAAATTTAGCAATTGTGCTTTCTTCACAAGTTGGTTCCAGTAATTCGATTTTTGTTTGGCCGACTTTTAGGAAAGCCGTTTTAACTTTCTGATCGGTAACTTCTTCAATGTTGTAACATTTTAAACCTAAAACGTTTTCATAATAAGGGAGGACCTCTTCTATGCTTTTAACAGCAATGCCCAAATGTTCAATGTGTGAGATTTTCATATTTAAGTTCTTTTAATTAGAAATTATTCCATTTTCAATCACAATAATCCTACAAAATTATACGATTTGTACCTTATATGGAAATATTTCTTTATTAATTTAACAACATGTAACACTATAAGAAGAAGCGTAAAAATAACTTGTTTAATAACCTCCATCTGAAGTGAAACCAACGACATGTACTAATTTGTTTCCCTCCGAAATGAAGAACAAAAGTTCGGTATCCGTGTTTACGGAAAGGTAGTCCGACATCCATAAATTCCATATGTTTGTATCCTTTTTCGTATGAGTATTTAAGGGCTCCCCATACAGCTACAATACCGGGATATTGTAATGGATAGCTTTTTCGTAATCCTCCTGAAAACCATAGGTAAGCATTCCCTTCAGAAAAAACGCAAACAGAGCCTCCAATAATTTTTCCTTTATATTTGACAACAAAAATTTCTCCGTTTTTCTTTTCTCTGTTAGAACGAATAACTTGTATAAAGAAATTTATATTGGGAAAATGTTTTCTAATCTTATATGAATAGTTTTTTCGAAGTAATTTTGCAAATTCACGTATCTCTTCTTCCGATTGTACCGTTGATATTGATACTTCATTCTGTAATGCTTTTCGAATTTGTCTTTTTCGAGTTGGGCTTAATCTGTCTTTGGGTGGTTTGCTGTGTAATGAATTATGAATGCGTAGCCAATGGATCGGTATATAATCATTTAGTCGGAAAGCTTTATATCCGAACATCGCATTCTGCAGATTTCGGAATTCTATCAGAAAGCATTTTTTTATGACTAGTTTTGTGAGAACAGATAGCATTTGACTGAATTGAAATTCCTTAATTTTGGGATCGGAGGAAATATATGAGCCTGTATCAAAAATTTCGCATCGTTTGATGTAATAGGGAGGAAAAAGGTGTGAACTTGTTCGCAATGTGGCTAGTAAATGTGCTTGAGGAATAGCGTCCTCAAAATAAACAATCATTATAGGTGTATAACCGGACGTCTTTTCATATATCCGGAATAACTCAATTGAATGAAATAAATTATTATTGTTCAATGGAGGTATTTCTTCACTTTTTTTATATATAATAATTTGTGCCGACATAGTGTTGCAAAAATACATAAAAACGAAATATAATACAATCAACTTACTTTAAAAATGGAGAGTTCTCATATTAAGATTGAAAAAATAAATAATCATTTTTTTCTACTATTGATTTGAATTATCTTTGCAAATATAAAAACAGATGGGAAATGGAAAATTTTAGTGAATTGATAACAAAACGTCGCAGTATGCGAAAATTTACAGAGGAAAAGTTAACTCCGCAGGAAGTCGAATTATTGATGAAAGCGGCCTTGAAAGCTCCCTCTTCAAAACGACTAAATTGTTGGCAGTTTGTAGTTGTAGAAGATAAAAAAATGTTGGAGGCTCTTTCGGCTTGTAAAGAAAATGGCGCTCAGTTTTTAAGGGGGGCTCCGTTGGCTATAGTTATATTGGCAGATCCTACATTAAGCGATGTTTGGATAGAAGATGCATCTGTTGCTTCTATTATGATACAGTTACAAGCTGAGGATTTGGGCTTGGGCAGTTGTTGGATTCAGGTACGTGAGCGTTTTGCGGCGAATGGGGTATCTGCAAATGATATAGTTCATGGACTGCTAGAGATTCCTTATCCACTTGAGGTCTTGTCTATAATCGCCGTAGGTCATAAGGGAATGGAACGCAAATCTTTTGATGAAACAAAATTACAATGGGAAAAAGTACATATTGATAAATATGGAGGGAAGTAGAAATGTCCTATTCGAAGAATAATAAAGATACATTATTGGCTTTATCTGTCACATTAATTGTAATGGGTCTCTTATTTCTGATGGATAAGTTAGGCTTGTTCTCAAAATATGATTATGATTGGGCCATGGCTAAAGATAATTTATTATTGATAACGTCTATTATATTTCTTATTTTTAAGAGAGAAAAAACTGTCGGATTGGTGTTGTTGGGCATTTGGATCGTTCTAAATATTGGAACAATCATTGCATTCCTAGGCCAGTTGTCCGGCTTTTTATTGCCACTCATTCTATTAATTATCGGAATTATTCTTTTTATTATGTATAAAAAATGAGAATAGTATTAGTTGGTGCAGGCAATTTGGCCACAAATTTGGGACGCACATTAAAACAATCCGGAGAGAATATAATTCAACTTTATAGTCATACGGAGAAATCAGCTTCTAAATTAGGAACTGAGTTGAATATACCATATACAACAAATATTTTGGATTTATCTAAGGATGCCGAACTATATATTGTTTCTTTGAAAGATTCCGTTCTGCAGAAGTTCTTGCCGCTGTTAGTAGAAGGTAGAGAGAAAGCTCTGTTTGTTCATACGGCGGGAAGTGTACCTTTATCTATTTGGAACGGTATAGCGCAAAGAGGAGGCGTCTTTTATCCGATGCAGACGTTTAGTAAGAATAGAAATGTCGATTTTAGACGAATTCCATGTTTTATAGAAGCATGTAATAAAAAGGACGAAAAAGTCTTATGTGGCTTAGCAGGTAAATTATCTCAAAAAGTAGTTGTTCTTGATTCTGAGAAAAGAAAGTATTTGCATTTAGCAGCTGTGTTTGCATGTAATTTTACAAATCATATGTATAATATAACAGCTCAGATTCTTGAACATCATGGAATTCCTTTTAATGTAATGCTTTCATTGATAGACGAAACGGCTGCCAAAGTTCATGAATTATCTCCGATAAATGCTCAAACAGGTCCCGCGGTCCGTTATGATGAAGATGTTATGAACAGGCAAATAGCATTACTCGCGGAAAATCCGGAATGGCAGGATTTGTATAAAAGAATAAGTAATAATATTCATTATGATCAATTACGAATTAAAAAAAATTAAGGCTTTTGTATTTGATGTTGACGGTGTGCTGAGCTCAGAAAATGTTACTTTACATATTTCAGGTGAGCCTATGAGAACTGTTAATATAAAAGATGGTTATGCAATACAATTAGCCGTGAAACTGGGTTTATATGTAGCTATTATAACAGGTGGAAAAACAGAAGCTGTGAGAAAGCGTTATGATAATTTAGGAGTGAAGGATATTTATATGGGAGCTGCTATTAAGACTAAAGAATATGAGCAATTCAAATTAAAATATGGATTGAAGAATGAAGAAATTTTGTATATGGGTGATGATATTCCCGACTATGAAGTGATGCAAATTTGTGGTTTACCATGTTGCCCTGCTGATGCAGCTCCTGAAATAAAAAGTCTTTCTATTTATATTTCTCCTTTTAATGGAGGTTATGGTTGTGGACGTGATGTTATAGAGCAAGTCATGAAAGCACAAGGTAAATGGATGTCACATAATGATGCCTTTGGTTGGTAACTATGTTAGAAAATCTAAAAAAATATAATGTTATTTTGGCGTCCAATTCACCAAGACGTAAGGAATTATTATCAGGTTTGGGTATTGAATATTCTATAAAAGTTTTATCTGGAATAGAAGAATTATATCCTAATTCTTTAAAAAAGGAGGATATTCCTGTTTATATTTCTCGTGAAAAGGCTTCTGCCTATTTATCAAGAATGTCAGAAAATGATTTGATTATTACAGCGGATACGATTGTCTGGGTTGATGGAAAGGTTTTGGGAAAGCCCCGAAATGAAGATGAAGCACGATTTATGCTTCAAGAACTTTCAGGAAGAACGCATGAGG
>CAZKSK010000199.1:0-4623 GCA_964555225.1 uncultured Bacteroides sp. | reverse complement strand
TCCTTTTTATGACATCATGCAACGATTTTTTAAATTGTGAGCCTGAGAACAATATCAGTTCGGAGTCTTTTTTAGGGACAGAAACGGATTTGGAACTATATGCCAATGGCTTTTTACAATCTTTTTTGCCCGGTGAAGAAACCATTGCATTCGGTGGTGATCAGTATGCCGATTTTTGTGCGACACGAACATCAACTAGTTTTTTGATAGGAGATAAATGGGATGCCAGTCAACAAAGCGGATGGAGTGAATCCGATTGGGCCGATTTGCGGAAAATCAATTATTTCTTGGATAATATGACAAAGGCAAAAGATAAGGTAAGCGATGAACTTTATCTCCATTATCAAGGAGTAGCCCGATTCTGGCGTGCCTATTTTTATTACGATAAGGTTAAAACTTTTGGCGATGTTCCCTGGTACGATACCACAATTGATGTAAATGATGAAGATGCTCTTTACAAGGCTCGTGATTCTCGTGAAACGGTAATGGACCATGTGTTGGAGGATTTGGACTTTGCTTGTGAAAATTGTCTTACGGATAAAGCTTATGTAGAAAGCAGTAATTACATCAATCGTTGGGTGGCCCTGGCTTTGAAATCACGAATCTGTCTTTTCGAGGGGACTTATCGCAAATATCATAAGGAACTTGGATTGGAAACGAGCGCAGAGAAATTTCTGCGTGCATCCATTGAAGCCAGTCAGGATCTGATGAAGAACGGACCTTATAAGTTAGTAAATAATACAGCCAATGTGGAAACTCAGTATCGTTCTTTGTTTACTTCCGAGGATTTAAACAAGACGGAAGTGATATGGGGAATCAGTTTTAAGAAAGACTTACGCATGCATTCCATTACGTGGAAATTATTTTCGGCCTCTTATGGTTCGAACTGGTCGCTGGTAAAACCTTTTGTCAATATGTACTTAATGCGTGACGGGAGTCGTTTTACGGATCGGGCAGGCTATGATACGATTTCCTACAATAATGAATTCAAAAATCGCGATTGCCGTTTAATGCAAACCGTGATATCTCCTTCCTATAAACGTAAGATTAGCGGCAATCTGAAACCTGACGCACCGAACTTTTCAATGACTTCTACCGGGTACCAGCTCATCAAGTGGGCGCTCGATGATGACAGTTATGTGGGGAAAGCCACTTCCTATAATTCCGTACCTATTTTCCGCTATGCAGAGATCCTGTTGAATTATGCCGAGGCAAAAGCCGAACTTGGAGAATGCGATGCTACCGTATGGAATGCTACAATTAAACTGTTGCGTGAAAGGGCAGGCGTGAATGGAGATGTCCCGGGAAAGTATGATCCGTATGTAGCCGCCTATTTCAATAATCAAACCACAGACAAGTGGATATTGGAAATACGTCGGGAAAGAGGTATTGAACTGGCTTTTGAAAATTTGCGCTATGATGATATGATGCGCTGGAAAATGGGAGATTTGATAGAGCGGACATGGCAAGGCATCTATATCGCTCAAAAAGATGTACCTTATGATTTGAATGGTGACGGAGTGATGGATGTGGCGGTCGTAGACAAAGAGCCTTCAGCAGCCAATAAGGTGACGGGTGTAAATTATGTTGTTCTTGGTAAAAGTTACAGCTTGTCCGAAGGTGATCATGGTTACATCGAGTTCGGCATGAATCAGAATCGGCAATGGAGTGATAAAATGTATTTACGTCCTATACCGACAGAAGCTATACAGATCAATCCGAACCTTACTCAAAATTCGGGTTGGGAGTAATAGACAAAAAAAACCGCAATCATTTCATAATGATTGCGGTTTTTTTAGCTGTAAATTTTTATCACATTTTTAACTTTTGCGAAAAGACCTCTCCGAAATGGTTGGTAAATACAATCTTTATTTCTTTTGCTCCGTCAGAAGGCATCGCTCTGAAAAGATGACCTGTCTTGGGTAATTCTTTGTTACTGCCTTTTTTGGAAGCGGCAAAATTTTCATCAACGTCTACAAATTGTTCCATATCTCCCATCAGGCGTCCGTCCTGATACCAAACCACTTTGCAGGATTTATCCCAATCCCATATGTTAGCCACAATAAAACTGCTTTGACTTTTAAATTCTCCTTTGTTATAAGTCTGGAACTGGTAACTGAAAGAACGGCGGGTTCCTTTGTAATGCCATTTCAAATTATTTCCTTTTATGTCTACCAAAAGATACCCGTTGGGTGCACCGCACTGATTTACCCAACTGTCCCACCATGCACCGCAAGCTGCACCGATATTGTGTTCATACAAATGCGGGCTGACTTCATTATTCTGAAAATAATGAGTATGGCCGCAAAAAACATGAACGTCATAGTCCTTCAAAACATTCTCGAGAGCATTGGCATTTCGTAGGTTACCCGCATTTTCTACTTTATTCCATGCAGCCGCATGCATATTAAGAAAAACCAGACTGCCTTTAGGAACATAACTGAGGTCTTTTTCCAGCCAGGCCAGTTGTGCATCCGTCATACATTCGATATAACGTTTGTGCCCAACGTAATTCAGATTTTTCATCGTTACAATGTGAACCCTACCCATATTAAATGAATAATCTGTAGGGCCGAAATAACGTCCATAAACCATTTCTCCATAAACCGGAGTCATTTGACGCATATTATGCAGATCTTGATATTTAAGATTAAAATCATGATTCCCTATGCATTGAAAAACAGTCATTCCCATATTCTGAAGAGAAGCTTTGTATTCACCATATAGGTTCATATTGTCAAAAACCAGATCGCAGAGAGTCATTCCTATTATTTCTCGTGATTGTTTCAAAGAATCGACAAGAAGCTGAATATCGGGAACCGTTTCAGTTTTCCAGCGTTTCATGTCTTTTTCATCACGTACTTGAGGATCCGAAATAGCGATATAATAAAAATCCTTATTCTCATTCGTTCGCTTTTCAAGAATAAAAGTATACGATGTTTCGTTTGCCAGATCCTTCACCGGTACATAGAATACAGCCAGTCCATCTTGTTGAGGCAACTTATAAGCCGCAGGAGTAGAAATACTCACAAATTTACTGAAAGTGGTATCCGAGAGCAGTGTCCATTCCCCTTTGGAATCTGTTTGAGTAAAATGGATTCCGTCATTAACAACTACTTTGGAAATGCCGTTTCCATCTTTGTCTCTTACCACTCCTTTGAATTTAAAAATGGATTGTTGTGCACTCATTAGAAGAGCTACTCCGCACAAGAGAGTAGAAATCGTAATCATTCGTTTCATCTTTTTTGTATTAATATTAAAAATTCATCGACAAAGGAAAGTAAAGTATATTTCAGAGACATTACATTCATATGATATTTCTTTTTCTTTGTTTCTTGCTTTTGACAGGCTTTTTCTATTAAGTATCTTAGAAATAAATAAAAAATCTTCATTTCCTTTGTCCGGTCGTAAAAATCAGTATATTTGCATAAAAATATTATTTAGAATAATTATTAATAGTAATCAATAAAATAAAAATATTATGGAGAGAACATTTAAAGAGGCGTTGGAACATCGTCGCAGCTATTACGAAATAAGCAATCAGTCACCTGTCAGTGATGAAAAGATTGAAGAAATAGTCCGTTATGCAGTAAAGCATGTGCCTTCGGCATTCAATTCACAATCGACCCGCTTGGTCTTGTTGTTTGGAGAGAATCATCTTCGTTTGTGGAATATTGTGAAAGAAACATTGCGTAAGATAATACCTGCAGAAGCTTTTGAGAAAACCGAAAGTAAAGTAGATTCTTTCAAGGCAGGTTATGCTACCGTTCTATATTTTGAAGATCAGTCAGTCGTTAAATCCTTGCAGGAGCAGTTTGCCGCTTACGCGGATAATTTTCCTGTTTGGTCACAACATACTTCGGCTATGCACCAATTGGCAGTTTGGACCATGCTGGAAGATGCCGGATTCGGAGCCTCCGTGCAGCATTATAATCCGTTGATTGATGAGGAAGTTCGCAAAACATGGAATTTACCTGAATCATGGAAACTGATTGCACAGATGCCTTTCGGAACGCCGACAGCCGGTCCTGGAGAGAAAGTCTTTGCTCCAATTGAGGATAGATTGAAAGTTTTTAAATAAAATCGGGTAGAATAGAATACTAAAATAGAAGTCGGAATTCGATAGATTGAATTTCCGACTTTTTCTTTATATTGGGAAAATAAAATGTATTTTTGCATAAAAGCTGCTATAACAATGAAAAACAAATATCTTTTAGGAGGAGTTTTAATATTAAGTCTCCTGTTTTATATTCCAATGCAAATGAAAGGAATTAATCCGGCAAAGAAGGCACATGCAACACAGTGGTCGGAAGAAAGAGCACAACAGTGGTACGCTCTTCAGCCTTGGCTGGTAGGGTGCGATTATATCCCTGCAACCGCCATCAATCAGATAGAAATGTGGCATAAGGATACATTCGACGCCAAGCAGATTGATAAAGAACTCGGCTGGGCAGAGAATCTGGGCTTCAATACGCTGCGGGTGTTCCTAAGCAGTGTGGTTTGGGAACACGATGCTTCGGGAATGAAAACACGGATGAATGATTTTTTGACTATTTGTAAGAATCATGACATTAGGCCCATGTTTGTTTTTTTCGATGATTGTTGGAATAAAGAATCGCAATA
>CAZKSK010000198.1:0-4645 GCA_964555225.1 uncultured Bacteroides sp. | reverse complement strand
ACAAACTGTGTTTTTGTTTATTTCAAATGTCGGAGTTTTGTATTACAATTTTATTACATTTATATGACATTTTTAGTAAGCAGCATTTTCCGGATCAAATTCTGTCCATCCTTTCATCCATGTGTCATTCACATCCAATGCGCCTAAGTAACTGACTTTGCTGAACCAGCTGGAAAGTAAAGAATTATCAAATGAGGCTGCTGTAAGTAACGGACTTCCTGTTAAGGGCATGTAATCTGCTTCTGTTTCGCTATCTTTTCCTGTAAGTAGTAGTTCAGATGCCGTTTTTACAGAATTGCCGGTCTGTGCTAAGAAAAAATCATGTGAAAAGGAATTTTTTGTTTCATCAAAAGTTTTTGTAGTATAGTCATAAAGATTATCTTGATATATTTTGTTGGCATCACTTCCAAGAATAGTCATATCAGCCATCCATATGTTCTGAAGTTGAGATTCTTTTCCTACAATTGTTTGTGTATTGCCCTTTTCCCCATCTAAAATGATTCCAATTGGAAAACCTACAGCTAAAGTATTAAAACAATTAAGACGACTACTTCGACGAATATGCATAGCTGCCTGAAATTTGCCTAATGCAGAACCATTGTTCGGATAAACATTTCCGCCATTGATATAAGTGCTATTATTCACAAAATCATCAGTTTGATCAATGGGCCCGATAAAAGTAATGTTACTGAATATGGCAGAAGTGTAGGGCGATACAGCAGATCCGTCTGCACAGTTGTCACTTTCAAAACCATTACTTTGTGATTGATCTGCTATTTTGGGATCGCGGATGGCAAGTCCGAATTGTACTTTTCCACTGTATCCGTTATCTGTATCGAAATCATCATCCCATCCCCTATAAGCAATTAAATATTTGCAGTTTACAGTGCCTCCGAACCATTCAAAAGAATCATCGTTGCTATATGAAACTTGAACATGGTCAATTTGTGTACCGTTTCCTACAGAGCCGAAAGTTAATCCATTTATTTCTTTATCTGTTTCAAAAGGATATCCTGCAAATTCAATTCTTACGTAACTTAGTATGCCAGAGTTATCAGAGTCATCCGTGCCTCCATGTTTTGTACGAGGGCCTCCTTCAATTTGCATTTCAGTCTGGTTGTTATGAGCCTTTCCGCAAAGAATAATTCCGCCCCAGTCACCGGGTTTACGGCTACCTGCCGCTTGTGCCGAAGTGAAAATAATCGGAGCGCTAGATGTTCCTTGAGCAATTAGTTTGCCTCCGCGTTCTACTATAATGGCAGCTTTAGTTGTTTTATCTCCTTTTATAATAGTTCCGGGCTCAATAGTTAGTTGTGCTCCATCTGCAATATATACCCATCCTTTAAGTGAATAAGTACCTTTTTTTAGTGTTTGAGTTCCATTGAAAACAAATTCCTGGTCTCCATTGCCAATAACATTGTTGTCGAACAGTAAATTATCACAAGCTTTTAATCCTCCGTCAGTACTCCAATTGTATTCAGAAGTTTGTTCACTGGTTTCTTCGCTACTGCAGGCGGTGAAACTCGTGATTGCTATAGTTGCTATAAAAAAGCAACTGATTAACATCTCTTTTTTCATTTTCTTTTTACATTAAATTAAAAACTAAAAATTATAACTTATATTTAGGTTTATGTTTCTTCCGGGATTGTATTGTTTTGTAATTTCTTTTACCGTACTTTCTGTCCCATCAGAGTGTAAGGCGTCTGTTGATTGTTCGAATGTAACTTTCTCAGCCAGTAAGTCACGAATACCAGCTTTTATTTCCCAATGTTTGTTGAGTTTGTATGATGCACTTAAGTCAATTGCATTGCGTGGCATTTCATAAGAATTTGGAATATTAGCAGTGTCGTCACCTCCTGTAGTACCAACACTTCTTCCTACACCAATAATTCTTTTCCCAATTCGATTATATAGTATACCGAAGCTTAACGTTTCTTTTTTATTATTGTAGAATAAGCCGGTGTTAATTAAATAAGGAGATTGTCCCTGCATCGGACGGTCTTTTTCATATGATCCTGCTTCGAAATCTACTCGGCTGTGGATAAGAGATCCGTTAAAATTAAAGCTCATGTATGGTAATCCTAAGAATTTTAAATTTTTGCGGATATCTATTTCTATTCCATAATTATTGGCACCTTTAGCATTTTGATAAGAATAGGTAAGATCTGTTCCTCCTGTTACTGTATATGTCCATTCTATTGGATTCTTAAATTTTTTATAAAATGCTGCAATACTGATTTGTTCTCCTCTCGAAGGATACCATTCGTAACGAAAATCTATATTGTTTACATAACAGGATTTAAGTTCTGTATTTCCTTGAACATCACTGGCTAAATCGAAGTCATAGAAGACAGAGGATGAAACTTCTCTGAATTCAGGCCTGTTTATAGATTTTCCATAAGAAAGACGTAATTGATGTTTATCGTTTAATTTGTAAACAGTATTTATACTTGGAAAAAAATCATTGTTAGTATAAAAAGTGCTTTGTTCGCTTTTTTCATAATCACGAGTATTGCTGATTAGTTCCATTTTATTATATTCGAAACGTACGCCTGCATAAATGTTAAGTTTTCCGATTGGCAAGTTGGTCGAAAAATATCCGGATCCAAGATGATTTTTTCCTTTGTAGTTATTTCTCCATTTAACTTCTTCAAGTAAATAGAACTTGTCGGTTCCGAAATTTGATTCATCAGAGAGCTCCTCTGGCAAATCTAAATAGCGAAAATTTTCCGGGAGTGTATTATCTGAATTATTCCAGTTATAAATAAAGTTGCGTGTTAAGTACTTACGTGTTCTATATTCACCAAATGCTCCTGCTTTGATTGTTGGAGATATGGAACCGAGATTAAAACTCCGTTCATAATTTAGTCCTGCAGAAAAGATGTTTTCATCTAGTTTGGTATATTCTCGATTAATATCGTTTCCAGAAGTTAACCCAATTGCTCCAATTTCCAATTTATCATTCAATGTATATCGTTTTCTGTCTGGAATATTACGGTTAGCGTAAGCATATCCTAAATTCCAAACCCATTTATTTTCGCCAAGTATATGAGTCCCGGTTAATTGTCCATTATAAGTCGTACGACTGCTATAAAAATATTCAGCACTATTTTCATTATCGTTCTGAGCATTTGTTCCTGTCCTTTCCGTATAACGTGACTTCCCAAGTTGGTTGAAAATATTTTTCCATTCGTAATGCTGATTTCCACTTTTGGGGATGAAGGTAAGATTAACCATTCCACCTATTCTTACGTTGTAGTTATATTGATTATCTATACTATGTCGTAAATAATTACTTTTGTCATTCGTTTTGTCGTAAGCTCCAAAAAGAGAGTTTTCCATATTAAAAAAACTTTTATAGTTATCACTATAATTTATGGTAGACATTAATGCAAGTTTATGACCATTAAATTCCCAATAACGACTCATATTTGCATTGAAATTAAAATCAGCTAGAGGCTTTTGACTTTTAAGTATCCAATTATTGTTAAATCCATTGTTTGATAAATCAATTCCGTCTCCGGCAATGCTTTTAAGTGATCCCTCAATTCCTCCATTCATCATACGGAATCCATTATCAAAACCAAGAAAATCTGTTGAACTTCCTTTACTATAAAGAAAATTCTTTCCATGTGTTTGATCATTATAATTACTTCCTACTGAAATGGAAAAAGAATTGGAAGTAGGTACATCTTTCGTCTGGATAAGAATAAATCCACCACTAAAATCGGCTGGATATTCGGGTGAAGGAGATTTAACAATCATCATGTTGTCTAACTGTGAAGATGGAATAATATCGAATGAAAATGCTCTTGAGTCAGGTTCAGAACTTGGAACCGAGCTTCCGTTAATCCATACATTATTGTAACGTTGGGAGAGTCCGCGCACCATGACAAATTTATCATCGATAATACTAATTCCCGGTATACGTCGGATGACCTCGGAAGCATCTTTATCTTGTGTTTGTCTGATCTGTTGAGCAGAAATTCCACTTTGAACCAACAAACTGTTTTTTGTCATTGCTAATAGAGCTGCTTCGGTGCTTTTCTTAGCTTGAGCTACTACCGTGACTTCACCTAAAGATTGACTTTCAGGAGTCATTTCAATTTGGATGATGGCGGGGTTCTTACTATCGATCTTTACTTCTTTGACTAAGAGATTCTGATAACCTACATATTTTACTTCTAATGAATAAGTTCCAGTTCTTAAATTATCAAATTCAAAAATTCCATTTACGTCGGTTATCACACCGTTAGCCGTGCCCACAATTTGAATTGTAGCCCCGATAAGAGGTTCTTTATTACTTATGTCAGTGATTGAACCTTTTAGAATTGTTGCTCTTGAAATCGGGATAAATAAACAAAACAGGAGTAATACCAGTATTGTTCTTTGCATCGTTTGTTCCATTTTTTTCTTTAAATTTGTACGATGCAAAGATGGAATAGAAATGTTGCTGTATGATTACGATTATCTTACATTTTCAATATGATTCTATTTCAAAACTATTTCATTGCGTAATTAACACCCCATTGTTTCGCGATAGAAATCGAACATCTCGTAAATTTCTTCTTGAGTGGCTGTTTGATTTATATGAATATCTCCAATGTCACCTAATAAAGTAAAATTAATTATATCACCTTCATTT